>CADEEX010000013.1:8409-25571 GCA_902826465.1 uncultured Acidobacteriota bacterium | reverse complement strand
ATCTGCCAGGCGCGCAGCGGCAACCGCGTGAAGACGAAGGGCGAGAAGTGCCAGATGGCTTCCTTGGGACACAGCTCGCGCAGGCCGCCGCCAGCGAAGCCGCAGCCTACGGCGAACGCCAGGGCCGTAAACTCGCGGTTGATGAGCGGGGGCAGGCTCACCATCAGGCCGACGATGGCACCGGCATAGGGACCGGCGATGAGGCCGGCGAGGAATGCCCCTTCGAGCGTCAGGTCGGCCGCCTTGTAGTTCAAGAGGAGGCGCGCGGTGACGCCGGCTGCGAGCGGAAGGCCGAGCGCCAGAATGAAGGTGAGGCGATCGTTCCAGCCTCGACGCTCGAAAATCAGGATGTGCTTGAAGCGGCGATAGCGCACCAGCATTGTGGCCAGGGCGGCCATCACGGCGATTTTGACCACGAGCGTGGTCAGGAGCACTTGCCAGGCAGGAAGGGAGGTCGGGCCGGGCATGCTTGATTTACTTGATCTTAGCGGCCGAGTAAACTGAGGGCAATGGCTCTCATCAGACCGTTTCTCATCGGGTTTGCCACGACCCTCAAGCACATGTGGAAGAAGCCGATCACGGTGGACTACCCGGACGAGAAGGTGCCGGTGTTCCCGAAGTACCGCGGCAAGCAGGTGCTGATGCGCGACGAGAACGGCCTGGAAAAGTGCGTGGCGTGCGGTCTCTGCTCGGTGGCGTGCCCGGCCGACGCGATCTACCTCGAAGCGGCGGAGAACGACGGCACGGTGCAGGCCGGCCCGCGATACGCCTCGGTGTACCAGATTCACAAGACACGCTGCATCTTCTGCGGATACTGCGAAGAGGCGTGTCCGGTGGGCGCGGTCTTCATGGGCAAGGACTACGAGCTGGCGGTCTACAGCAAGGACGATTTCGTGTGGGATAAGTCGGAACTGCTGGTTCCGGCAAACAAGCCGGCGCCGCCGGCGGGAACGCCCAGCTAGTCCCTCTGCGGGTCTGGATGACCGAGCGCCTGATGCGCCGCTGACACCAATGTCCTAGCCTTCGGTCCCGACTCCACAGCTCTCATTGCGATGCAGATTGGGGCGCTCGGCGACATTCACGGTGCGTTCGACACCGTGCACGACATCATCTCCCGTCACCCGGATGTTGGGCTGTGGCTCCAGGTGGGCGACATCGCCAGCAACGACGGCGAGTACTTCACACCCGCGCGCCCGGTCTACTGGATCAAAGGGAACAACGAAGACTTCGACGTCATTGCGCAGGCCATGCAGGGGCATCCGCCGGCGGAGAATCTGCACTACCTGCCGAATGGCGGCGTCTACCCCGTCGGACCGTGGCGTGTGGCGGCTCTTGGTGGCACCTTTGCGCCCAGCTGGTATCACTCGCCCGTGGCCATGCTGCCACCCTCGCGCGGTCGCCGGGTGTCGAATGGCACGCTGAAGCTGGGCAAGAGCCGCGACGACAAGCGTCGCCACTTCGTGCGCGACGAAGTGCTCGCCTGCAAGACGCTGACGAACGTCGACGTCTTCCTCACCCACGAGGCGCCTCGCCCGTTCTATCCGGCGGGTAAGCGCATCGACACCGGAAAGACCGTCATCAACGAAGTGCTGACGACGATGCGGCCGCGGTTGCATCTGTTCGGCCATCACCACGAGTTCACGGACTCGGTGCGGCAGGGCGTCCGCTCGATCGGGCTCGACCTGGTCGGCCGTTCGTACCTGCTGATCGATGCCGACACCATGAAGTGCGAGCGGCTGGACACCTAGGGATGTGGCGATGTTGAGATGTTGAGATGTTGATCAAATTCATGGACGCACTGGCTGAGCGCGTCCTCGTGTGTGACGGGGCGATGGGCACGATGCTCTACGCCCGCGGCGTGTTCATCAACAAGAGCTTTGACGCGATGAACCTGACGCAGGCCGATCTGGTCGAGGCCGTGCACCAGGACTACGTCCGCGCCGGGGCCGACATCATCGAGACCAATACGTTCGGGGCCAACCGTATCAAGCTCGGCTCATTCGGGCTGGCGGGGTCGCTGCACGAGATCAACGTGGCCGGCGCCAGAATCGCGCGGCGCGCGGCGCATGGTCGCGCCTACGTGGCGGGGGCGATCGGTCCCCTCGGTATCCGGATCGAGCCCTGGGGCAAGACCGGCGTCGACGAGGCGCGCGACTATTTCAAGGAGCAGGCGGCGGCGCTGGCCGAAGGGGGCGTCGACCTGTTCATTCTCGAGACGTTCCGCGATCTGAACGAGATTGGCGCCGCCATCGACGCCGTGCGCAGTGTGTCCGACCTCCCGATCATCGCGCAGATGACGACGGAGGAGGATGGCAACACGCTCGACGGAACGTCGCCCGAGCAATTTGCGCCCGAACTCGAGCGCCGCGGCGCGACGATCCTTGGCGTCAACTGCGCGGTGGGCCCGGGCCCGATGCTCGAGACCATCGAGCGCATGGAGGCGGTGACCCGTCTGAAGCTGTCGGCGCAACCGAATGCCGGCAAGCCGCGCGATGTCGAAGGGCGCAACATCTACCTGTGCTCGCCCGAGTACATGGCGTCGTACGCCCGCCGTTTCATCCAGCACAACGTGCGCGTGGTTGGCGGCTGCTGCGGCACCACCCCAGAGCACATCAAGCAGATCAAGCAGGCCGTTCGTGCCGGTCATCCGGAAGCCGCAGCGCATCCGGCGCATGCGCCAGCCAAACCGACGGTGCCGATCAGCCTCGCGCCGCCGGTGCCGCGCGATCGCAAGTCGCGCCTGGCGGGGGAGTTGTCGCGCGGGCGCTTCGTGGTCGGCGTCGAACTGCTGCCGCCGCGCGGCTTCGAAACCGAGGCGGCGATTCAGCGCGCCCGTGAGCTGAAACGCTACGGCATCGACTTCGTCAATATTCCCGACGGGCAACGCGCCGGCGCACGGCTCAGCGCGCTCTCGCTGGCGGTGCTCATCGAGCAGCAGGCGGGCATCGAAGCCCTGTTGCACTACTCGTGTCGCGACCGTAATCTGCTCGGCATCCAGTCCGATCTGCTGGGCGCACACGCCATGGGCGTCCGCAATGTGCTGCTGGTGACGGGCGACCCGGGCCGTGTCGGCGACTATCCGGACGCGACGGCGGTGTTCGACGTCGATTCGATCGGGCTCACCAACGTGGTCACCCGGCTGAATCATGGCGCCGATGTGGGCGGCCAGGCCATCGGTGCGCCCACCGGGTTCCACGTCGGCGTCTCGGTGAATCCGGCCGCCACAAATGTCGATGAAGAAGTGCGACGCTTCGACTACAAGGTGGAGGCGGGCGCCGAGTTCGTGCTGACGCGACCGATCTTCGACGTCGATGGTTTCGAACGTTTCCTGAAGCGCATTGCCCACGCCAGACTGCCGATCATTGCCGGCGTGTTTCCGTTCGAGAGCGCGGGTAATGCCGAGTTCATCGCCAACGAAGTGCCCGGCGTGCAAGTGCCAGAGGCCTTGCTCGAGCGGATGCGTCGGGCCGACGGTCTGCAGGCGGCCGCCGCCGAGGGCGTGACCATTGCGCATGAGATTGCGGCGAGGCTTCGCCCCCTGGTTCAGGGGGTTCAGGTCTCGACCCAAACGGGTCAGGTTGATAGCGCCCTGGCCGTACTCAATGGACTTCGCTGACGGTCCAGATGTATAGTCGCTCGATTCGCTCTGCGGTCAGGGGACGCCAGATCGTCGTAAACCCTTGAGCCGATGGAGTATCACCGAGGCCATTGATGTCGCTATTCGAGTCGCCGCGTCGGGCCGATTCTGACGAGATTATCGGGTCGGACGTGGCCACACGGGCTCTGTCCGTCACCGCGGTCGAGAACGACTTCGTTGCCAAGGTCTACGAGAACATTGCCTGGGCGTACGACTACACCTTCGGGCCCACGCTCCACACCGGTCGCCTCCAGGCGCTCGAGCGGATGGGCATTGAGCCCGACGATCGCATCCTCGAGGTGGGCGTTGGCACGGGCATCAACGTCGATCTCTACCCGAGGAACTGTGCCGTCACCGGCATCGACCTCTCGAGTTCGATGCTCGAGAAAGCGCGGGAGCGCGTCGCCAAGGGCGGACTGAAGAACGTGCGCCTGCTCGAGATGGACGCCGTCAACCTCACCTTCGCCGACAACTCGTTCGACATCGTCTACGCGCCCTATCTCATCAGCGTGGTCCCAGACCCGGTCGCCGTCGCGCGCGAAATGCGTCGCGTCTGCCGTCCCGGCGGCAAGATCATCGTGCTCAACCATTTCCGAAGCCCGAACGCGATCATGGCGCGGCTCGAGCGGATGATTTCGCCCCTCACCCTGTATATCGGCTTCAAGTCCGACCTCGATCTGCCAGGGTTCCTGGCGCAGGCGGAACTGAAGCCGATCTCGATTGAGAAGGTCAACGTTCCGCGGATCTGGTCGCTCGTCACTTGTATCAAGGACTGAGCGTGAGCCGGCTCGGGCTGGCTCTCGTCCTCATCCTCTTCTGCCTCCCGCTCTTCGTCGGCCTGCGCAGTCTCGATCTCGAGACGGACGAGGCGATCTACTCGTTCGCCGTCGACAAGATGCTCGAGGACGGCGAGTGGCTCCAACCCAAGAGCAGTCCCAGCGAGACGCTGGTCTTTCTCGAAAAACCACCGCTCAAGTTCTGGATCGTGGCCGCGCCGATTCGCGCCGGCCTGCTTCCGCACGACGAATTCGGCCTCCGCTTCTGGGACGCGCTCTTTGGCGCCATCGCGTTCGCCTATGTCTTTGCCATCGGCTCACGCCTGGCCGGTCCGGTGTGCGGGGCGGTGGCGACCATGGTGCTCTTCGTCCATTGGCCGCTGATGTTCGAGCATGGCCTCCGCAGCAACAGCATGGAAGGTCCGCTGGTGCTGGCCTATTGCGGTGGCATCTACCACTTCCTCTCGTGGGGCGGGCGTCGCGAGAGTCGGAGAGGAGTGCATGCCCTGGCGGTGGGACTCTACTTCGTGCTCGGATTCATGACGAAGTTCGTGGCGATCGTCTTCCTGCCTGCGGTGATCGGGCTCGGATCGCTGCTGGTGGCGCCCGTCCGTCAGCGTCTGTGGCACGACTGGCGTCGCCTGGCCGCGGTACTCGGCGTGGCGTTGCTGCTGATCGCGCCGTGGTTCCTCTATGCGCAGCTGCAGTTCGGCTCGCTCCTCTGGGAGACGATGCTGGGCGAGCATGTGTATGTGCGGTTTACCGCCGGCATGATTCCCGCGCACGTGCAGGCCTGGGACTACTACCTCACGACCGGCTGGGAGAAGTTTTCGATCGCCGGCGTGCAGTGGTTTGTCCCACTCGGCCTGGCGGTGCTGGCGCTGCAGAGCGTGAGACGACGATGGTTCGAGGGGCTCGTCATTCTGCCCTGGGCCGTAATGCCGCTCTCGGCAATTTAGTTCGGCGCCTCGAAGCGCTATCACTACTCCACTCCGTTTCTGCCGACGGGGTCGCTGTCCATGGGGTATGCCGCGGCGCTGGTGATGATGCGTGGCCCGCCGCTACTGACCCGCATGCTCAATCGCGTGGACGATCTGGTCATGCCACCCCTTGCGCGTGTCGTGGCGCTGACGTCAGGTTCCTCGTTCCGCACGGCGGTCTCGGTCTTGTTCTTCGCGGCACCGATTCTTGCCGTGTGGACCCTGGTGTTCGGACAGGTGCGCCTCGCCTTCGGCGGTACGACCCTGTTCAAGAGTTCCGGCATGGTGCGGCCGCTGATCATCGTCGTGCTGGCGGGAATGGTGTCGCGACAGGGTCAGCGAGCGGCGATGGTGACGATGGCGCTGCTTGTCGCGTGGGTGCTGCCGATCGAGCCGTACCGGGCCGTCGTTCATCAATTGACGGTGCAGAAGCACCCGTTGCGCAACGCGGCCTCGTGCATTCAGCGGGTGGAATCGGCGAGCGGCGGTGCGCCCCGCGGCATGTTCATCGACGCGGAACAGGGCCGATGGCTGGAGGGGCTCAACAACAACTGGCATCCGATGTACTACTATTTCCGGCGGATCCAGCCGTGGACGATTCAGAACGCCCCGCAGGCGGCCAGCCTCGAACGTGCGCTCCACGATCCACAGGAGATGCGTCCGGCCATCGTGCAGGATGCGAGGTATCGCAGCTATCTTGACGGCGCAGAGGGCGATGCGTTGCGCCGCGGCGGTTCCCCACCGATAATCGGATTCTTCGGGTATTCCTTGCTCCTGCCCGGTCCGTATCGCACCTGCAGTCCCGAGGCGGGACTGCTCGCAACACCGTAACCTACACGATGGATCTCGTTGAAGCTCGCATGCGCGGATTCGAAGCCGCGCCACGCCATCCCTGGGAGCGAGCCAGGCTTGCGCTGATGCGGCGACTGATCGCACGCCACGCGCGCATCCGGCCGGACGATGTCGTGCTCGATGTCGGCTGTGGCGATACGTTTGTTGTCGAGTCGCTGGCCCTTCGCTATCCGGAGGCCAGGTTCTACGCCGTCGACAGCGCGTTCACGCCGGAACTCATCGCCACGTTCACGGCTCGGCTCACGGTCTCGAACGTCTCGCTGTTCGCGTCGCTCGACGATGTGCCGGCCGATCGTTCGGCGTCGCTCGTGCTGCTGATGGATGTGCTCGAGCACGTGGAAGACGATCTCGCGCTGCTCCGCGACCTGCGGGGGCGTCGCTATGTCGACGATCGGACGCAATTGCTGATTACGGTGCCGTCGTACGACCGCCTGTTTTGCGCACACGACCGCTTCCTTGGCCATCATCGCCGCTACTCGATGCGTACCCTGAACACGCTGTTGAATGCGGCGGGGCTCAGCCCGCTCGAAGAAGGTCATCTCTTCGCGACCCTGGTACCCGCGCGCCTCATGCAGATTCTTCGCGAGCGGCTGATTGGCATTCATGAGCACGAGGTCAAGGGGCTGGCGTCCTGGCAAGGCGGCGAATCGCTCGCCAGAGCGCTGGCCGCCGTGCTCGAGTACGATGGCCGCATCGGCCTCGCGCTGCTGCGCCTGGGCGTGTCGTTGCCTGGATTGTCGAACTTTGCGGTATGCAGACCGTCTGCCTGATTGTTCCCTGCTACAACGAGGAACAGCGGCTCAGCACCGCCGACTTCCTGGCGTTTCTCGACGGGCATCCGGACGTCACGATCTGCCTGGTCGACGATGGCAGTAGCGATCGCACGCGGCAGGTGCTCGAGGCACTCCGCGACCAGCGGCCGGGGCAGGTGCTCGTGCATCCGGTGTCGCCGAATGGTGGCAAGGCGGCGGCCGTCAGGTCCGGCGTGCTGTTCGCGATCCGTTCAGGGCCGTGGCCGATCCTTGGTTACTGGGACGCTGATCTTTCGACTCCGCTATCCGAAGTCGATCAGCTGCGCGCCGTGCTCGACCGCGAGCCCACGTGTTGCCTGACCATGGGATCGCGCGTCAAGCGTTTGGGCTCGCAGATCGAGCGTCGCGTCGTGCGGCATGTGCTCGGTCGCATCTTCGCGGCCTGCGCCACTGGCATCCTCGGCTTTCCGGTCTACGACTCGCAGTGTGGCGCCAAGCTGTTTCGACGTGAGGTCGTTGAGGTCTTCTTCTCTGAACCCTTCATGACCCGCTGGCTCTTTGATCTCGAAATGCTTGCCCGTCTGAGGAACCAGGTTGGCGTGAAAGCGATGGAGGCGGCCAGGGAAGTGCCGCTGGGGCAGTGGCGCGAGGTGCGAGGGTCGAAGCTGCGGCTGGCCGACATGATTCAGGTGCCGCGTGAACTCCTGCAGATCCGCTCGCACTACAACGTGACGCCGAAGGCGTAGGGCCTCAGGACCGCGGCTGCGCCAGACTCAGCACCGCGCGCGCGGCCACGTCTGCGCCGTCGCTGCGCATTTCCGCGATCGGCGGCCCCTGCGCCAGCAGGGCGTCGATGCCGGGTTGCCAGTCGCCTTCGCGCAGGGCGTCCTGCGCGATGAAACGGCAGCGCATCACCTGCTGCATTGCCTCGACCATGACCTCGTTCTCGACGAAGTAGCCGCGCGACGTGTAGAGCAACGCGGTCTTGTTGGCGATGCACTCGGACACGATGCCGTAGCCAGGCTTGCTGACGACGATGTCGGCGGCGGCCACGAGGTCTTCATAGCGGATGCCAACGTGGTCGAGTTCGGCGAAACCGAAGCGCCGGATCTTCGTGTGCGGCGCCTCGTCTGGTGATTCCCGCTCGGTCAGCACCAGCGTGATGTCGCAGCGGTCGGCCACGACGTCATACGGCACGTGGGTGGTGTGGCCGCCGAACGACGCGAGTACCACCGGGCGGTCGGAGGGGATTCGCAGACGGCGCCGTGATTCGTCGCGGCCGAGCCGGGAGTGGCGCGCGATGAGCGGGATATCTGTGGTCACGTCCCGCATCGACTCGAAGCCGCCGGCAAAGGGCAGTCGTAGGGCTTGCGACGCCTGCGCGTAGCCGGCCTGCATGGTGTCCACGACACCGGGCGCAGACGCAGCGAACTGCGGATACGCCTGGTAGATCCAGTCCCAGGTGAAGTTCGCCACTGCCACCGAGGGCACCCCCGCGGCATGTGCGGCAGCGAAGGCGAGCGGCGGGATGTCGCCGACGACCACCGACGCGCCCAGACGGGTCAACGCGGCCGCTTCGGCGGCAACGCGGGCCGCGAATGTCTGGTAGAAGTCGGCGGCCCGTTGCGCCGTTGCTTCGATGTTGATGCGCAGGCTGTCGATCTGCACCATGCCCGTGTCGGCGGTGACGGATTGGATCGCAAGGTCCGGCGGCCCAGACCGGCGCAGGAACCACTCGGGCACGCTGCTTCGAACGACGATCTGCAGATCGCGGCGTTCCGCGAGCAGCTGTTCGATCAGCGTGAGCGTGCGTGTGGCGTGCCCGAACCCGTGGGCGGTGATGTAGAAGACGGCGATCACAGTCGATTGACGATGGCAGATTGTTGGATGCGATGTCTATCTGAAGCGCTTCGCCCAGACCAACGACACGGCGTACTGACGATCGGTGCGCAGTGAGTAGTAGGTTTTTCGCGCGATGAAGGCGTTCTTGACGATCAGTTCGTTCGAGAGCCGGTAGCCGAGTGATGCTTCCGCGACGCGCAGCGTCGGCCGGGCGCCGAAGATGGCGCTCGGTGGGGCATTGGCGGCCTCCCGTCTCAGCCCGAGGAACCAGCGCGGCGCCAGCGTCTGCACCCCCTGCACGAACCACTGCGTGGCGCGCGCCTGGCCGCCTTGCCTGAGTTCCATCAGGCTGCGGGTCATTTCCGCCGTGATCTTGGTGTACGCGAACGCGAACTCGCCCTCGACGGCGGCGATGTGCAGATCGCGGCCGCCACTGGCCGGGTCGGTCAGTTCCGCGGCGGTCGCATACTCGCCCATCCCGTAGGCGGCACCAATACGAAGGCCGGTCCGCGGCGTCAGGCCACCGCCAACCACGGCGAACGGTCGCAGTCGAGGGTTGGGCGTGGCGGCGCCGAGCAGGTACATCCGGTTCGGTGGCGCGGCGGTGAGTCCACCGCGGGCGTCCCAGCGCTTGGCGGAAGCGGTCAACACGGCGCCGAGCGGATACGACGACGCTACCGGCATGGTTCCTGGCGCGCCGCTTTCTGCGGCCGGCATCGGGATCACGTAGCTCAGGTGCGTCTGCGTCACCGGGTTGGTGTCAGGCCGCATGTCCATCATGCCGATCCCGATCGGCGTGAGGATGTATCCGAGGTCGAGCCGTGTCGACACCCGGCCGGCGCGTTCGTGCTGCACAGCCGCCTGATAGATGGTCCTGGCGACGTCGTGCGGCGCCGTGGACGCCTGGCGGAACCAGGGGCGCACATACGCAACCCAGCCGCGCCCGATGCGCGTGGTCGCCGTGAAGTCGATGATGATGTCGGGCCGATCACCGGCGCCCCGGCCGAAGGTCTGGGTGGCACTGACCGCACCGTCCATCGACAGGCGTTCCACCGACTGCGCCGCGCCGCGCAACGGCGTCAGCGCCGCCAGCACACACACGACGAGGACGCGCTTACGCACTGAGTCGCTCCTGTTCAGCCACCAGGGGACGCACCGCCGGGCGGCCGGTAACGGCCACCACCAGCGCCATGACGACGTCTTCGTGGAACTCCGACTCGACGCAGGCCCACAGTTCGCGAATGGCCTCTTCCACCGGACGCTCCGGTCGATAGGCACGTGCGCTGGTCATGGCATCGAACGCGTCGGCCACGTGGACGATGCGCGCCGGTAATGGAATCTCGTCGCTGCGCAGTCCGCGCGGATAGCCCTTGCCGTCCGGCCGTTCATGATGCAGTTCGACGATCGGGATGTGCGGCGCGAGAAATGGCACGGTGCTGAGGATCCGCGCCCCCAGCTGCGTGTGCTGCTGCAGCACTTCGTACTCGGCGGGAGTCAACGGTCCGGGCTTGCGCAGGATATCGTCTGGCACGCCGATCTTGCCGATGTCGTGCAGGAGCGCGCCAAGGCGCAGCACTTCGAGGTCGTCGGGCGCCAGCTGCATGACGCGCCCCATGGCGACTGACAGCGCGCTGACACGTTCCGAGTGGCCCGCGGTATACGGATCGCGCGCATCGAGTGCCGCGGCCAGGCCGCGAATGGCGGCGGTATAGGCGGCCTGCGTTTCAGCTTCCGCGGCCGCCACTGATGCCATCAGCGCGTTGAACGTGTCGGTGAGCGTATCGAGCTCCTGGCTCGACCCGCGAAGCGGAATCCGCGTTTCGAAGTCGCGCGTCTGTGTGATCGTCGAAATCGCGCCCGACAACTCGCCGATCGGCCGACTGAGGAGATGCGCCAGACCAATGCTGCCGATCAGCGCGAGAGACAGCGCGCCAATCGCGGTGAACACCAGCATGGTCGTCATCTCGCGGAGCGCGTTGCCGGCCGACTGATCGATCGACGACAGCGCGTAGAGGCTCGTGTCGCCCAGATCAGTGAGGCGCCGAATGGCGTACGACTCTCCGGCAATGACGATGGTGTCGTCGGTAGCGGTAAGATGCTGGACTGCTGACTCGAATGAGTGACGAGCCTCGTGCGGCAGCGTCGTGGCCACGAGCCGCCGATCGCTGACGATCGCCGTGGCGGTCTGGGCCAGGGCACTGAGCCGCTCGGCGAACCGCTCGTCGAGGCTCGACGCGAGGTAGAGGGTGCCGACCACGGCGCCGTCGCCGACGACCAGTGGGGCGGCGACGACCCTGAAGAGCCCCTGCCCGGAGTGAATCACGCCATCGTCCACGTCGGGCGTGGACCGATCGCCCACGATCGGGACGGTACTGTCGATCGGCCAGCTGTTGCCGAGACGTCCGGATGCGGCCAGTGTCCGGTGCCGGGTATCAACGATGATCAGCGCGTCGGCATCGACGCGCCCGCTCATGCGGGCCAGTTCGCCAGCGATGGTGTTGTGGAGTTGCGCGCGGACCGAGTCGGTGGCGGTCCGCCGCTCGGCGACCCAGGTGTCGACCGCCGCTTTCAGTGTCGGGCTGTCAGCCGCGCTCTCGGCCTGAAGGCGCAGACCGATCCGCTCACGCCGCTGCACTTCGGCGATCATGCGCTGGCCCGATTCGAGCTGCGTCCGGACCGTCTGTCGCACCTGCCGGCGTGTGGTGATGGCGACTGCGCCGAAGATGACGGCGATGAGGACCGACGCCGTCACGAACGTGACGACCAGCATGCGGAACAGCAGCCGTGGCGGCCGCCGGGTCATGGCTCGTCCTCGACCGGCAGGCTCAGGGTCACGGTGGCGGTGCCACCAGCCGGCACGGTAATCGGTGTCACCCGCTCGCCAACCCGTTCATGCCAGCCGACGATGCTGTACGAACCCGCGGGCACGTCGGCCAGACGGAAGGTGCCGTCGACCTCTGGCGTCACGAAGTACGGGTGGTCGAGTACGACGATCGTCGCGCTCATCTGCGAGTGGATGTGGCAGTACACCTTCACGACGCCCGCCTTCGTGAAGGTGGCCGACTTGCTGCGTCCCATCGGATAGCGGCCCAGGTCGAAGGTGGCGGCGCTGGCCAGCGAGAACACGTTATGAAAAATCGGATCGGCGTTGGGAAAGTCGACCGTGGACCCGCGGGTGACGGCGACAACGCGCGGCAGGAACTCCTCGTGGACCTGGCGGATCTCGCGCCGGCTGACGTTGAGGGGCCCCGGCGCGGCGATGCCACGCAGCGAGACCACGACGTTGCCAATCTCCGGTGCCGCGGTCGGCTGATGCCTGGCGACGGCGCGCGGCTGGTAGATCGTCGAAGGCAGCCCGCTGCCCTTGATCGCCGTCGTCAGCAGCACCTTACCGACGATTGCGCCGGTCGCCGGAGCTTCGGCGTATGGCGCTGCGCCAGCGAGGAGCAAAGCCGCAATGATGGCGAGATGGCGACACATGGGCTGATACTGGCGAGTGGAACATCGGCCGCGCCGGAACACTCTTGAGTGCATGCGTCGGCGTGGTTCTGCGCGAGGTAAGATGACGCCATGGCGCTCGATGAACGCGACTTCTTCAACAATCGCAACGAAACGCGCAACGACAAGTTGACCTGCCCGCGGTGTCGGCGGACCAACGACTACTCGATGCGATGGGTGGTGCGGATCCGGAAGGAGCGGATGCCGTCGGGCGGCGACGAGCGCGATCGCGCCCTGTTTGCGAAGCTGCGCGACTACATGATCCGTGTCGACGACGCGGTCACGTGCAAGGCGTGCGCGAAGCGCTTCGATGTCCCGTCGCAGCACTCGATGGTGTTTCTGCAGGACGGCGAGAAGGCGTCGGCGTCGACGTCGGCGGTGGATAGCGACGACGACAATCGGGGCAATCGCTAGTAGAGAAACGGCACCACTCGCCACCGCACCTGCTGTCGATAGCGTTCGTAGCGCTCGCCGAACTCGCGGACGAGTCCCCGCTCTTCCCAGGGGATGGCGATGAGGATGTAGCCGGTCGTTGCGGCGGCGAACACCAGGCGGTCGCCTGTCATGTGCGCGGTGCCACACACCGCGAGAATCCATCCGAGATAGAGCGGATGTCGAACCAGCGAGTACGGTCCCTTCGCCTGTAGTTCATCCGGCCGCGCGTGGGGCGGGACAATACCTGCCAGTTCGAGCGCACGAATCGCTCGTACCGCGCGAAGCACCAGACCCAGTCCGACGAGTTGCAGCACCACGAACGGTGCCTTTGACCATCCGTTCAGCCGATAGAGCGTGCCGCCGACGGGCTGCCACCAGACGCAGACGCCAATCAGCAGCAGGCTGGCGATCCAGACATACAGCGAGCGAATCAGATGGGGCGGTACGATTCGGGCCACCAGTGTCTTGGCCCAGTCGCGCGCCAGCAGGCTGTGGTGCAGCGCAAACAGTGTCAGCAGGCCCAGGTCGGCGACCACGGCTGGGCCGCGTGGCCCTGACGTGCTGAGTTCGACACCGTGCCAGTACCACCAAGCCGTCATGCTCAGCGAGATCACGAAGGCACCACCGCCGCTCCACGCGAACGCTCTCCCTATCATTGAGCCACCGTGACCCATACTATAGAGAGGTGCCGCCGCGTGTCGTGATCTCTGGTATCGGCGTCGTGTCGCCGTTCGGTGTGGGACGTGAGCGCTTCTGGGATCACGCGCAGAAGGGCTGCAGCGGTATTCGGGCGATCGTCGACTGGGATCCGTCGGCCAGCAGTTGCCAGGTCGCGGGCTACCTGACAGACGTGTCGATTGACGATCTGCCGGCCGTCGAAGGCGACACCGCGCGCGATCCTGAGCACCGTGCCGATCCGAGGCGCTATTCTCGTGCCGCGCTGGCGGCGGTGATCGCGGCGCGCGAGGCGTGGAACGATGCCGGGTTGCGCGTCGGCGAAGAGAACGCCGGCGTCATTATCGGCAGCGGCGGCGGCGGCATCGACGTCGGCGAGCGCCAGTACTACGATTTCTTCGTCGAGCAGGGGCGCAAGGTCACCCCTTATGCCATCCCCATCTCCATCGTCGGCATGATGTCGAGCGAGATCTCCATTTCGTTGCGGCTTCGTGGCATCAGCCACGTGCTGTCGTGCGGCTGCACCAGCTCCACGGACGCGATCGGCTATGCGGCATCAATGATTCGCGCCGGCGAGGCCGACGTGCTGTTGTCAGGCGGTGCGGATGCCTGCGTGACGCCGGGCATGATGTTCGGCTTTTCGCGAATGCGCGTGATGTCGACGGCCTACAACGACGCGCCCGCGCAGGCGTCGCGGCCCTTCGACCGTGGGCTCGATGGCTTTGTCCTCGGGGAAGGGGCCTGGATGGTGACGCTCGAGCGCGAAGATCGCGCCCGGGCACGAGGCGCGCACATCTACGCGTCGATAGACGGCTACGGCGCTACGTGCGACGCCTATCACCGCGTGCAGATGGCGCCGGATGGCCGCGAGATCGTTCGCGCCATGACGCTCGCGGTCGAACGCTCAGGCCATGCGCTGTCGCAGATCGGTTACGTCAACTATCACGGCACATCGACGGTGTTGAATGACGCCGTCGAGTCGCGCTGTGTCCGGCAGGTCTTTGGCGCGTACGCCGACCGCCTGGCCGGATCATCCGTGAAGTCGATGATCGGTCACCCGCAGGGCGCCAGCGGCGCGGCCGGTATCGTGACGGCGGCGCTGGCCCTTGATCGCGACTTCCTGCCGCCGACGATTAACCAGGTCGATCCCGACCCGGCGTGCGACCTCGACTACATCCCCAACATCGGGCGTGCCACCAGCGTCGGCGCGGCGCTGTGCAACTGTCTGGGCTTCGGCTCCAAGAACAGTGCGCTCGTGGTTGGACGGGCATGAGCGCGACGACGGCTCGCTCGACGTCGGGGGTCGACGTCGTGATCGTCGGTGCCGGACCTGCCGGCGCCGTCGCGGCGACGGTACTGGCGCGGGCCGGTGTGCGGGTCCGCCTGTTCGAGCGTGCGAAACTGCCGCGGCACAAGCTGTGCGGCGACACGCTCAATCCAGGAGCGCTGGCGCTGCTGCGTCGCCTCCACATGTCGAGCGTCGCCGACACGCGCGGGCTGCGCATCGACGGCATGCGGGTCACCGGCGAGGGCGGCCTGTCGATCGAGGCGCGCTACCCGTCGGCCCTCGAAGGACGCGCGCTCTCGCGCGCTGAGCTCGATGCCAGTCTCGTCGCCGCGGCCGTCGAGGCCGGTGCCGATGTGGTCGACCAGACGACGGTGAAGGGCGCCATTGTGGAGAGCGGCACCCGCGGTGAGGAGGTGCGGGGCGTGACCGTCGCCGGTGGCACCGTTCCGTGCGAAGTGCGAAGCGCCATCACCATTGCGGCCGATGGCCGGCACTCGAAGCTGGCCTTCGCGCTTGGCCTGGCCAGTCACCCGTCGCGGCCGAGGCGCTGGGCCGTCGGCGCCTACTTCGATGGCGTGCACAGTGTCAGTTCGCTCGGCGAGATGCACATCCGTCGCGGGCATTACATTGGCCTGGCGCCACTGCCTGACGGCCTCACGAACCTGTGCATCGTCCGGCCGTCTACCGATGTCGAGCGCTCGTTGCGCAATCCGGCGGCCGCCCTCAGAGCGGAGATCGCCCTCGAGCCGGAACTGCGCGATCGCATGGCCGGCGCGCAGGCGGTGTCGGCCGCGCACGTCCTCGGTCCGCTGGCAGTGGACGCTGCGGGGGTGGCGCCACCGCCCGGCCTGATCCTGGCAGGCGATGCCTGCGGGTTTGTCGATCCGATGACGGGCGATGGGCTGCGGTTCGCGATTCGCGGTGGGGAACTCGCCGCGGCGGCGGCGTTACGGGCGCTTGAGCACGGCTGGGACGGCGTGCACGAGCACCTGGCGGCGGAGCGCGACCGGGAGTTCGCGGCGAAGTGGCGTTTCAACCGGGTGCTGCGCGCGCTGGTGGGGTCGCCCCTCGGTGTGTGGACCGCGACGCGGAGTGCGAGGGTGGCGCCGGCGGTCGTCCGTGCGCTGATCACCCGTGCCAGCGATTGCGATCTCGCGATGGCGATGCGCTGATGCCGTCGGTCGACGTCGTGGTCGTGCTCCGCGTCCTGCTGGTGGCGCTGCTGGTGTTCGTGCCGATGATCAGCGAGGCGCGTCGGGCGGCGCGTCACGAACGTCTGTGGCAGTTGCGCGGCGGCGTCGAGCCGGCGGATGACGTCTATGCCGTGATGCGGCTGGTGTACCCAGGCGCGTTTCTCGCGATGATCGCCGAGGGGCTGGCCGACCCACGTGGCTGGTCGCTGTCGATGTTTCTTGTGGGCCTGGTGGTGTTCGTGGTGGGGAAGTGGCTGAAGTGGTGGGCGATTGAGACGCTCGGCCCGTTCTGGACGTTCCGCGTGGTCGTGATGCCAGGCACGACGTCGGTCTCGCACGGTCCGTATCGCTACCTCCGCCACCCGAACTACATCGGTGTGGTGGGAGAACTCGTCGGCGTGGCGTGCATGATGCACGCCAATGCGACCGGCCCTGTCGGTGTGCTACTGTTCTCGGCGCTGATGCTGCGACGCATCGGCGTCGAGGAACGCGCCCGCGATGCGATCCTCCGCCGGAGTTGAGTCGCGGCACGCGTCATCCCTGCATGTCCGCTGCTGCACCGCCTCCATTCCGCACATCCCCAACGCCTGACGGACCGCCGCGCTGGGCACGTGTCGCCGATCTCGTGTGCCTGGTGCTCGTGGCGCTGGCCGTGATTGTTGCCGCGTCCGGCGGATTCCGCGAACGCATCGGCTCGATCCGGATCGCGCTGACGTCGCCGTACAGAATCCTGCTCGTCGCGATCGTGATCGGCGTCATCCGTCATGTGCTGTCGCCCGCATCGCCGATGTACCGCGACTTGCCGTCGCGTGTTGTCGCCGGCTGGCGATCGACGCCGGCCCGTACCGCGTGGGGCGCGATGCTCGGTACCCGTCTCTCGGTGCTGTTTGTCGGCTACATGGCGGTCGTGATGATCGGCTATCGGCCCGGCACACCGCCGCTGCGCGTGTCGCAGAACGAAGTGGCGAATCTGCAGGCGCGGTGGGACATGGCGTGGTATTTCGGCATCGCCACCGGCGGTTACCGCGTGCTGTCCAACAACGCGCGCGATCAGCAGAACTACGTGTTCTTTCCAGCCTACCCGATGCTGATGCGCGTGGCCGGCCGGCTGTTTGGCGGTGCCACCGGCGCCTTCGTGCTGGGCGGCACGCTGGTGTCGTTCGGCGCATTCTTCTGGGGCCTCACGTATCTGTTCCGCATTGCCTGCGACATGCTGGGCGAAGACGACCTGGCG
>CADEEX010000013.1:5550-8399 GCA_902826465.1 uncultured Acidobacteriota bacterium | reverse complement strand
GCCGTGTGGCTGCTGGCGGCGTATCCGTTTGCGTGGTTCTACAGCGCCATCTATACCGAGTCGTTGTTCCTGCTCGGCGTGACCGGTGCGTTCTACCACTTCCGGCGGCGAGAACTGGTCCGCGCCGGTATCTGGGGGCTGATGATTGGGCTGACGCGCCCGAACGGCTGCTTCCTGTCGATCCCGCTGGCGGTGATCGCCGTGTCGCCGTGGCTGCCCGGGTGGATGGTTGGGGGACACTCGAACGCGCCCGAACGCGATCAGGCGCGGCGATCGTTCGGCGTCCTGGCTGGTGAGTTGTGTTCGGCCGCGATGCCCGGCATCGGCGTCCTTCTGTATTCGGCGTTCATCTGGAACCTGACCGGCGATCCGTTGCGCTGGGCTGAGGGGCACGCCGCGTGGGGACGTGAGTATCGCGGGCTGAGCGTGCTGGTGAGCGATCGCTACGCGTGGCTCGCCAACGAAGGGCTGTACGCGTACTCGTCGCAGGTGCCTGGCGACTTGATGAACGCGCTCGGTGCGGTGTTCGTGCTCGCGGCCGCCTGGCCCGTGGCGCGCCGGCTCGGTCTCGCCTACGCCGTGTTCATCCTGATTAACGTGCTGCCGCCGATGGCGGCGGGGGGCATGCTCTCGGTCGGACGCTTCTCGTCCGTGCTGTTTCCCGCGTTCATCTGGTTTGCGACCGTTGTGCCGGTGCGGCACCGTTCCGGCTGGCTCACGAGCTTCATGGCCCTGCAGGCCTTTGGCGCGTCGCTGTTCTACACCTGGCGCGAGCTGTACTAGCCGCCATCGCGACGGGCTCCGCGTCGCCGCTTCTGTTGAGGCGCTCTGTGACAACATAGCGGTCACATGACACGCATTCATTTCATTGGTGGAGAAAAGGGCGGTGTTGGCAAGTCGGTGGTCGCCCGTGTTCTCTCGCAATACTTCATCGATCGCGAAATCCCGTTCCTCGGCTTCGATACTGATCGTTCGCATGGGTCGCTGCTGCGCTTCTACGCCGACTACGCCTCACCGGTGGTGATCGACCAGTTCGACGGACTGGATGCGATCGTCGAGGCGGCGGTCGAACAGCCCGATCGCCGGATCGTGGTTGACCTCGCCGCGCAGACCTATCGGTTTCTCTCGCAGTGGATGCATGAATCAGGGCTGCTCGAGGCCGACAACGACCTCGGGCTCTCGCTCACCTACTGGCACGTGATGGATTCGGGGCGCGACTCTGCCGATCTGCTGACCCGGTTGCTCGACGAACTGGGCAACCGCATCCCGGTGGTGGTGGTGCTGAACGAGATTCGCGGTGGCGACTTCGCGATCCTCGAGGCGTCGGGCGCGCTCGAGCGGGCGAGGCAGATGGGCGCGCACGTCGTGACCATCGGCCGGCTGCAGGATGCGGCAATGCAGAAAATCGACGCCCAGAACACCAGCTTCTGGGCGGCCACACAGCGCGACAGCCAGAGTGCATCGAAGCTGGGCATCCTCGAGCGCCAGCGCGTGAAGCACTGGCTGCACCGGTCGTACGCCGAGTTCGATCGCGTCGCGCCCTGACGCCAGCGGACGCACCCCGCTCCGCCGGCCCATGTATCAGCGCACGCTGGCACCGGATTAGAGCCGGATTCCGGCCAAATCCGTCATAATGTGCACACTATGCGCAAGGCGATCGGACTCACCGCTGCGCTCGTCGTCGTCTCGCTGATTTCGGTCGCGGTGGCGCAGCAGCGCCGCGTGCCATCGCCGGCGATCGAGCAGGTCAACCGCGCCTTGCTCGAGGGCCGCTACGACGAGGTGCCTGGCCTCGCCTCGACACTGAATCCCCAGGACCCGACCGTTGCCGCGCTTCTGGCCCGGGCGTCGATTGCGCGTGGCAGGTACGAAGAGTCGATCGCCGCGCTCCGGCCAATCGCACAGCGCGCCCCGACCAGCGACGCGGCACTCGAGTACGGGTTACTGCTCGACCTGTTGAGTCGCGCCGACGCGCCCGCCGTGCTCGAACGGATTGCCAATACCGCGCAGACCTCGAACGACCCCTACGAACTGGCCCGTGCCGCACGAGCGCTGCGTGCTCTCGGCCGCCCGCAGGAGGCGAATGCCGCCTACCGCGACGCGGTGTCGATGGCGCCGCGCGATGCCGGCATCAACACCGCGTGGGGCGATCTCTTCCTCGAGAAGTTCCGCAACGGCGAAGCGGTGAAGTCGTATCAGGACGCGCTGAAGGCGGACGCCAAGTACGTGCCGGCGCTCATCGGCATGGCCCGGGCGCTGTCAAACGACGACCCGCCGCAGGCGGTGAAGCTCGCGCAGCAGGTGCTCGAGCTCAATCCGTCGAGTGTCGACACGCGCGTGTTTCTGGCCGAAGAGGCGCTCGATGCCGGTCGTCGCGACGAAGCGCGGCAGTTGCTCACCAAGGCGCTCGAGGTCAACCCGTCGAGCCTCGAGGCGCGCGCAGTGCTCGGCGCCGTCGCACTCCTCGAAGACAAGACCGCCGAGTTCGACGCCGAAACCGCCCGTATCCTCGCGCTATCGCCACGCTATGGCGAGCTCTACCGCGTGGCGGCCGAAGCGGCGTCGCACAACTTCCGCTACGACGATGCGGCCGCGCTGGTGAGGAAGGGCGTGGCGCTCGATCCCGGTAACCCGCGAATCCTGGCGGACCTGGGTGCGCATCTGTTGCGCACCGGCGAGGAGGCGGAAGCGCGCACCGCACTCGAGCAGTCGTTCAAGACCGACAATCTCGATCCCGTCACCTACAACCTGCTGCAGATGCTCGACACGCTCGACACGTTCGTCACCGTGCGCGACGGCGACCTGATCGTGAAGATGGACAAGGTCGAGGCGCCGGTACTCACCGACTA
>CADEEX010000013.1:0-5540 GCA_902826465.1 uncultured Acidobacteriota bacterium | reverse complement strand
TTCTTGTCGAGAGTTTCCCCAAGCACGACGACTTCGCCGTGCGCACGGCCGGCCTGCCCGGGCTGGTCGGTGCGCTCGGCGTCTGTTTTGGCCGCGTGGTCACCATGGATTCGCCGCGTGCCCGTCCGGGTGAGTTCCAATGGGAGGCGACGCTGTGGCACGAACTCGCGCACGTGATCACGCTGCAGATGTCGAACTACCGCGTGCCGCGGTGGCTCACCGAGGGCATTTCCACCTACGAGGAAAAGCTGCACCGTCCGGAGTGGGCGAGAGGCCAGGACATGGAGTTTGCGTCGATGCTGAACGAAGGCACGACGCTGAAGCTTCGTGATCTGAATTCGGGCTTCACGAATCCGCGGCTGATTTCGATCTCGTACTTCCAGGCGTCGATTCTCGTCGAGCATATCGTCGACACCTACGGCATGGAGGGCTTGCAGAAGCTGTTGCGTGCGTACGGTCAGGGGCTGGACACGGATGCGGCGCTGAAGAGCGCCCTGAATACCGATCTCGACGTGATGCAGGCCGGCTTCGACACGACGGTCGACCGTTTGTTCGGCAAGCTGCGCGTGGCGCTGAAAACTCCCGAGAAGGGAACCGACATCACCAAGATGCCGCTCGAGGTGTTGAAGCTGTACGCCGCAGAGCGCCTCGACAATTTCGGGGCGCAGATGGTGCTCGGCGACAGGCTGCACGAGGCAGGCGACCTCGATGGCGCCCTGCAGGCGTTCGAGCGTGCGGCGGCGGCGGTGCCGCTGGCGACGGGCGATGACAGCCCGCGCCTGCGCCTTGCCGAGATCGCGTTGCAGCGCAAGGATGCCACCCGCGCCATCACGGAGCTGCGGGAGGCGATGGTGTGGGACTTCGATAACGTCGCCCTGGCGCGACGGCTCGCCGCCCTCATGAAGGAACAGGGTGTCACGGCGCCGGCGCAGCTCAGGCCGGTGTATGAACGTATCGTGGCGATCGACCCGTTCGACGCGGACGCGCATGCGTCGCTCGGACGACTGCTGATGCAGGCGAATCAGCCTGGCCCGGCGGTGCGCGAGTTCAAAGCGGTGGTGGCGCTCAAGCCGGTCGATCAGGCGTCGGCCTTCACCGACCTGGCGGAAAGCTACTTGAAGAACGGCCAGCGCGCCGACGCACGCCGACAGACGCTGGCGGCGCTCGAGGTGGCACCCAGCTACGAACGCGCGCAAGACCTGTTGCTCGAGCTCGCCGGGAGCCGCCCGTGAACCGCCGCGTCGCCCTGCTGGCGATGCTGCTGAGTGTCGTGCCGGTATTGCAGCCCCGTGTCGATGCCCAGCTTCAGGTGCCGTCCGTGGGCGACCAGCGCTTCGCCGGCCTGCAGTGGCGATTCGTTCGCATCAAGTACCACTACGTCACCGAGAACAGCCGCACCTCGCAGGACTTCCTCGGCGAGCCGTGGCTGATCGACGGTCCCGCGGCAGAGCAGAACCTGTCGCGACGCCTGAAGACGGCGACCTCGATCGACGTACAAGACCCGATCGTGCTCACCCTCGACGACCCGCGCCTTTTCACCTACCCGTGGATCTACATCGTCGAGCCCGGCAATCTGAAGCTGTCCGATGGCGAAGCAAAGACGCTCCGGGAGTTCCTGCTGCGCGGTGGCACGGCGCTGTTTGACGATTTTCACGGTCCGATCGAGTGGGATCACTTCGCGGCGGAGATGAAGAAGGTATTTCCCGAGCGGGAGATTGTTGATTTCCCGAAGGATCATCCGGTCTTCAGCGCGTTTTACAAGATCGACAGTTATCCGCAGATCGCTGGCCTCGGCTCGTTTCTCTCGGGACGCACCTGGGAGAAGGGCGGTTTCGTTGCGCATCTGCGCACGATCTTCGACGGCGATCGACCGCTGCTCTTCATCAACTGGAATACCGACATGGGCGATGGCTGGGAGTGGTCGAACGCCGAAGACTATCCCGGCTATATCAAGTACACCTCGATGGCGTACCGGATGGGTATCAACGAGATCGTCTATGCACTCACGCATTGAGATTGCTGGGAATCCATGGAACAGGCTGAGGTAAGCGCCGCGCGAGTGGCGGAAGGGCGCGAGCGGATTCTCTCCGAGCTGCGCAAAGTCATTGTCGGACAGGACGATGTTGTCGACCAGGTGCTGATTGCGCTCTTTACCGGCGGTCACTGCCTGATCACCGGCGTGCCGGGTCTGGCCAAGACGCTGCTGATCAAGACGCTCGCCGAGATCCTCGATCTCGACTTCAAGCGCATCCAGTTCACGCCCGATCTCATGCCGTCCGACATTACCGGCACCGAGATTCTCGACGAGCAGCAGGGCAGCCGGGCGCTGCGCTTCGTGAAGGGGCCGATCTTCGCGCAGATTATCCTGGCCGACGAGATCAACCGCACGCCGCCCAAGACGCAGGCGGCGCTGCTCGAAGCCATGCAGGAGTATCACGTCACCGCGCATGGGCAGACCTACAACCTCGAACGTCCATTCTTCGTGCTGGCGACGCAGAATCCGATCGAGCTCGAAGGCACCTATCCACTCCCCGAAGCGCAGCTCGATCGCTTCATGTTCAACGTTGTCATCTCGTACCTGAGCGAAGACGATGAGGTGGCGGTGGTGACGCAGACAACCGGCGCCACGCGTGCGAAGCCGTCGCGGGTCCTCAACGGTGAGGACATCCTGCAGTTTCAGGAACTGTCGCGGCAGGTGGTCCTGGCTGAGGACGTGGCGCGTTACACCGTGCGCCTCGTTGACGCGTCGCGCCCTGGTCGGCCCGGCGCGCCGGAGTTTGTGACGAAGTGGGTGAAGTGGGGCGCCGGTCTGCGCGCCTCGCAGGCGTTGGTGCTTGGCGGAAAGGCACGCGCGCTGATGCACGGCCGCTATCACGTGTCGATCAAGGATGTGCAGGCGCTGGCCAAGCCGATCCTCCGGCACCGTGTCATGACGAACTTCTACGCCGAATCGGAAGGCGTGAGTTCAGACACGATCGTCGAGCGGCTGCTCGAGACCGTGCCGCTGCCGAAGAGCGGAATGTAGCCATGCCACCCAGCGTGCGCGAACGCCAGTTTCTCGACCCCGCGGTCCTGGCACGCCTCGGCACGCTTGAACTGAAGGCCCGCACCATCGTCGAAGGGCTGCTGACCGGTCTGCACCGCAGCCCGTTCAAGGGGTTCAGCGTCGAGTTCGCCGAGTATCGGCAGTACATGCCCGGCGACGATCTCTCGACGATCGACTGGAAGGTCTACGCGCGCAGCGATCGTCATTACATCAAGAAGTTCGAGGCGGAGACCAACCTCGATTGCCACCTGATGCTCGACGTCAGTGGTTCGATGGCGTATGGCGGGCGCGGCATCACGAAGTTCGAGTACGGCCAGTACCTGGCGGCCTCGCTGGCCTACCTGATGAACCGTCAGCGCGATGCCGCCGGGCTGACCGCGTTCGATGACCGGATTGTGTCGATGCTGCCGGCGAGTGCCAGGCCTGGGCATCTGCATGCGCTGCTGGTGACGCTCGATCGGTTGCGCATCGGCAGATCGACCAACGTCTCGAAGCCGCTGCATCAACTGGCCGACTCGCTGTCGAAACGTGGCATGGTCGTACTGATCTCCGACCTGCTCGACGATCCCGATCGCGTGATTCGCGGCCTGCGCCACTTCCGCTTTCGCGGCACGGAGGTGGTGGTGTTTCACCTGCTCGATCCTGACGAGATCGACTTTCCGTTCGAGCGCGCAACGCGGTTTGAGGATCTGGAGAGCGGCGAGGAAGTGCTGGCGGTGCCGGCACTGGTGAGCGAGCACTATCGACGCGAGTTCAGCGGGTTGTTGCAGCGCTACAAGCGCGAGCTTGGCGCGTCGGGCATCGACTATCACCTGGTGCGCACGGATCAGCCACTTGAGCTGTCGTTGATGGCGTATCTCTCGACGCGCGGACGGGCGCTCTGATGTCGCTGTTGGCGCCGCTCTACCTGCTTGGCGCGCTGGCGGCTGCGGTGCCGGTGGTGCTGCACCTCCTGAAGCGCCATCCGGAAGCGCTGGTGCGGTTCTCTGCGGTCAGGCTCCTGAAGAGCGCGCCCGTGGAACACGCCAGCCGCCGCCACCTGCGCGAACTGCTGCTGCTGGCGCTGCGCGTGACCGCCCTGCTCGTGCTGGCACTGGCGTTCTCGCGACCGTTCGTGGCCGCCGGTACGGCGGTGACGGGCCGTCCCATGGTGATTGCCCTGGACACGTCGCTCAGCATGTCCGCTGCCGGAGTGTTCGCACGTGCGCGCGCGCTGGCCAGCGACGCCATCGATCGGGCGCCCGCAGGCACGGCACTCGCCGTGCTGACGTTCGGCGCCACGACCGAGTCCGCTAGTGGGCTCTCGACCGATCGCGCCCTCGCTCGAGCCGCGGTGGCCAACGCCCAACCGACCCCTGGCCCCACGCGCTACCGGCCCGCCGGCGCCGCCGCCGTCGATCGGCCCGGCCGCCACGCCGGCACGGTGGTGATGGTCACCGACCTGCAACGCAGTGGCTGGGAAGAGGGCGATCGCGCCTCCATTCCCGCTGATGTTGATCTGCAGCTTGCCGACGTTGGCGTGCCCGCGAGCAATCTCGCAGTGGTCGCGGCCACCGTCAGTGGCGATCGCCTCGCCGCCAGCGTCAGGAACGCGTCGGCGGCGCGAGTCGACGCCCGCGTACGCCTGATGGCAGGCACGGCCACCGACACGGTGACGGGACAGCCGCGCGGGGAACTGCGCGTGCCAGTCGACGCCGGTCAGTCTGCCGAGATTGTCTTTCCACGTCCCGACGGTCAGTGGGCCTCCGTTGCCGTGGACGATACCGAGGGCGCGGCCTCGGACAACGTGCGGTACGTCATGCTCGACGGACCGTCGCGGCCAAAGATTCTGGTGGTGACCGCAACCGGCGATCTTGGCCGTGAGGCGTTGTACGTGGAACAGGCACTGATCGCGAGCACGCCGACCAGCACCGCCGCCTATGACGCGGTGGGCGTGGCCGCCGCCGCGCTGCAGTCATGGGACCAGCCGCGGCTCGACGCGTTCGCCGCAGTGGTGCTGCTGTCCACCCGCGGATTGGATCATCACGGTCGCGAGCTGCTGACCGCCTATCTGCAGAACGGTGGTGGTTTGCTCATGGCGGCCGCTCCAGAGCTCGATGGCGACGTCGCAACGGAAATCGTCGGTGGGCGCCAGCTCACGATCGTGCCACCGTCCGCTTCCGCCACCGCAGAACGGACACTGGCATCGGCCGATGGCCGGCATCCAGTGCTGCGGGCCTTCACGGGGCAGCAGTCGCTCGGTTCGGCGCGGTTCCAGCGTGTGGCCTCGCTGCGCACGCAGGGATGCCAGACATTGGTGCGATTCTCCGGTGGCGATGCCGCGCTGGTGGAGTGCGAAACCGGCCGCGGGCGCACGCTGGTGCTGGCGTCCGATCTCGACAACCGTGGCAACGACTTTCCCGTGCGCGCGACGTTCCTGCCGTTCGTGCATGAAGCGATGAAGTATCTGGGGGGCCGTCGCCGATCGACCGCGCTGCTCGTCGATCGCGTGCCC
>CADEEX010000012.1 GCA_902826465.1 uncultured Acidobacteriota bacterium | reverse complement strand
CGTGCCGCCGCCGCCGAGCGCAGCATCTCCTTCGCCGCCGCACCGGCCACCGTCATGCCGTAGACACCGGTGCCACGGATCGAGGTCGATCCGCCCGTGGCCTGTGTGCCGTACCACGACGCGAGCTTGTAGGTGCCGTAGTCGAATCCACGTGTCATGAAGCTCGGCAGCCGATCGCCGAGGACCGCGCGCCCGATGTAGGCATTGGCGTATTCGGGCAGGGCGGGCGCTTCCTTGATGCGCACCAGATTCCAGTCGGCGCCCATCTCTTCGGCCGCCATCATCGCCAGCGCCGTCTGTGCGCCTTGCCCCATCTCGCAGTGCGGCACGAGCACGGTCACGATGTTGTCAGGCGTGACGAGGATCCAGGTGTCGAGCTGACCGGGCCCGGTGCTGCTCGCGGCACCGCTGGCCTCAGCGCCGCCCGGCTTGATGCTGTGACGGCTTGGCGCGAGCACGAAGCAGCCGGCGCCGAGCACAAGGCCGCCGCCCACCAGCGTGCCGGTGCCGATGAAGGCACGTCGTGTCCATTTGCCCATGGCGCCCTACCCTTCCGCGATGGCGTGGATGGCGCGACGCACGCGCACGAACGTGCCGCAGCGGCAGATGTTGGTGAGCGACGCGTCGATCTCTTCGTCGGTCGGCTGAGGGTGTTCCTTGAGCAGCGCCGACACCGCCATGATCATGCCCGACTGGCAGTAGCCGCACTGCGGCACCTGGTGCGTGATCCACGCCTGCTGAACAGCGCTCAAGATGCCGTCGTGGGCGAGCCCCTCGATGGTGGTCACCTCCCCGCCATCAGCCAGCGACACCGGCAGCGTGCACGAGCGCACGGCCTTGCCATTCAGGTGCACCGTGCAGGCACCGCACGCCGAGATCCCGCAACCGAACTTGGTGCCGGTGAGTCCGAGCGTTTCGCGGATGGCCCAGAGCAGCGGCGTGTCCGACTCGATGTCGAGCACCTGACGTTGCCCATTGACCGTGAGCGTGATGGCCATCTATGGACGCGCCTCGGCAAACACCGGCATCTCGCTGTCGGCCGACTTCCGGATCTGCGCGAGTTGCGCCGCGTACTTCGAGGCGAGCGCGTCGTTGCCGACGGCCTTGGCCGCCCGTGACGCGCCGAGCAGCGACCACGTGCGACCGCGATAGATCCGCAGCGATGTCTGAAACGCCTGCAACGCCTCGGCCGGCTGGCCGGCGGCGAGCAGCACTTCGCCGAGCATCTCGTTTGGCGGTTTGTAAGGACTTGGCGGACCGAAGTGCGTGGCGATCTGTGCCGTGTCTGTCGCGGCCGCGTCACGAAGCAGCGCCAGCGCCTGCGCTGAATCCTTTCGCCCGATCGCGATCGCAGCGTTGAGCACCGCGCGCATGAGTCCATTGTTCGTGGCCCTGCCGTCAATCGCCGCCAGCGACTGGGCGGCGCGCGCCAGATCGCCCGCCCGCGCGCTGGCCAGGCCGATCGCAAACTGCACATTGGCGGCACGTGGGATGCCGCTGTCGGCAAGCCGCGTCAATGCGGTCAACTGCACAGGATCTCCGGTCTCGACCACATACTGGGACAGGACGTTCGCCAGTGCGCGACCGATCTCGGGCGCCTTGCCGCTGGCCTCGTAGTCCTGCCGCGCGCGATCGATCGTGGCCCTGGCGCGTTCGTACTTCCCGAGCTGCAGAAACCCGTACTGCGCATAGGTCAGCAGGTGACCGTAATCGTGATCGTTGAGATCCTGCAGCTTGAAGCCGTTCGTGGCCGTCCACTGCATCGACAGCTCGAACGCTTTCCAGTTCACGTCGGCCATCTCGTGCCAGCGACCGAGTTGTGCCGAAATATGCGTCGGCACGTGAACGGCTTCCGGACCATCGGGATTGGCGTCGAGGAACAGCTGCGCGGCAATGATGCCGAGGTCGGCGTGCACCGGGTCGTCCACTGACTGGATCAGGTAGCGTGCCGCGCCCAGGTGCCCGGGACGGCGACGCAGCACTTCCTGCGCGATGCCCGCCGTGCGCATCCGTTCCTGCATCTCCTCATCGGTCCGCTCGTATTGCACGACGCGTGACACCGCCCAGAACGCCAGCGCCTCGTCGTCTTCGGGATAGCGCTGCACGAGCGCCTCCATGGTGTTGGCGTAGGCATGTAGCCGCGCCGCGGCGTCACCCTCGCCGTAGAGCACGTCGAGTGACGCCACGTACGCCTTCTCACGCGCCGTGGCCGCCTTGGCCACTCGCGCCTCCGGCGTCGCCCCCAGCTTCTGCATGACGGCGCGCGCGGCGTCGCGATCGTACTGACGCCAGATCGGCTGATAGTGCGAGAGCGCTTCACCCCAATAGGCCATCGCGAAGTTGGGCGACAGCTTCTGTGCTTCGCGGAACTCCCGCGCGGCATCCGGATACATGAAGAGGTGCAGCGCCGTCACGCCGCGCTCGAAGTGTTGCTCGGTCGCGCCGGTTGCCGATGTTTCGAACGACGCGGCCCAGGGAACTGACCTGGCCGACGGTTTCGGTGTCGGTGTCCGCGTCTGCGCGTGCGGTGTGTCGCGGCCGGCCGACACGAGGAGCGAGGCTCCGAGAACAACGGCAATGGCGCGGGTGGTTCGCATGAGCACTCCTGCTGCGGCCGAACCTTAGCGCCGCCGAGAAGCGCTGTCAAACCGCGCGCCGGAGAATGAAAAACGCCCGCCCGACAATGAAGTCGAGCGGGCGTTCTCGTTCGGTGAAGGGTCCGACTAAAGTCGGACACTACGTATTGACGGTCTGACTAGCGCTTGTCGGCTGGCCAGAGGACGCCCTGGCTCTTCTCGCCTTCGGCACCCGCGGGCACTGGACCCATGCCCTTGAAGATGAAGCGCTGGAGGCGCGAACCTTCGTAGGTTTCGGTCGTGTAGATGTTGCCCTTGCTGTCGACCGCGATGCTGTGCACCGCGAAGAACATGCCGGGCTGGCGGCCACCGTCGCCGAACGCGGTCAGCGTCTTCATCGTCTTGCGCTCGATGATGTAGACCTTCATGTTCTGGCCGTCCGCCAGGTAGATGAAGCGCTGTTCCGGGTCGTGTGAGAAGTCGATGTCCCAGGTGGAACCCTGCGACAACGTGGCGGGCGCAATCATGTGCTCGCTGACGAAGGTGCCGTCCTTGTGGAAGATCTGGATGCGGTCAGCGTTACGGTCGCACACGTAGACCAGACCGTCCTTCGCGATTTCCGAGCAGTGCACGGGACCACGGAAGGTCTGCTGCGACGTTTCGCCCGCGGTGTAGCGCGGCAGATCGCCGTCGTCTGGCGGCTTGCCGAACGCTCCCCAGAAGCGCTTGATCTTGCCGGTGTCGGCGTCGAGGACGGCAATGCGGCGGTTGAAGTAGCCGTCCGCGATGTAGGCCTCGTTTGCCGCCGGGTCGATGCCGATCTTGGCGACGCGACCGAAGCTCTCCATGTCGCTGCTGTTGCGCTTGAAGATCGGTTGGCCGTCCTTTGACTTGCCAACCTGACGCGCACCCGGCTTGCCGTACTGCGCCAGGAACTTGCCGTCCTTGGTGAACTTCAGCACGTGCGAGTCCGGACCGCCGTTACCACCGATCCACACGTTGTCCTTGTGGTCGATCGTGATGCCGTGGTTCGACTCCGGCCACACGTAGTCGCCGGTCTCGGTGCCGTTTCCGCCCCACGACTGCACGAGGTTGCCCTTCTGGTCGAAGGCCATCACGGGTGGACCGGGCCGGCAGCACTCGCTGAGCGGCGGGTTCTGCGCGGCGCCGATTTCGGTGGACGCCACGAACTGGTTCGCCGTGTTGCGGTGGACGACCCACACCGTATCGGTGGAGTCGACGTCGACGCCGATGATCGGCCCCTGCAGCCAGTGGTTCGGCAGATTCTTCGGGAAGAGCGGATCGACTTCGAACATGGGCACCATGCCCTCGGTCGATATCGGAATATTATTCGGGCCGCTGGCGGCGGTGCTCGTCGCCGCGCTATCGGTCGCCGGCGGCTGGCTGCATGCGGCCACCAATCCGAGGAGTGGCGCTCCAGCCAGGAACTTGCGGGTCCAGTTCATCATCGATTCTCCCTGAGAGTTGATTGCGCCCGCCAATCCGGCAAGCAAGCGCCCTGCGTCAATTTGCCGCGGCCGAGAGTATACTGCCACCCCGTCCCAATGCACCGACTGATTCCGCAAGTTTTTGGTGCGTCTGTCGGGGCGCGGGCGTCTCGGCGCCCTGCCCGGCGCCTGACGGCCCTGACTACCCTATTCCTGATACTCGGCACGGGCTCGATGCCACGGGCACACGATGTGCCTGGACAGGTGCTGGCCCGGATCCTCATCAAGCCGGCCGGTAACCGCCTGCAGGTGCTCGTCCGGGTACCCCTCGTCGCCATCCAGGACGTCGATTTCCCGCAGCACGGACCGGCGTACCTCACGATTCCTGACGCAGGCCCGGCACTTCGGCAAGGAGTGGACGGACAGATTGCCCCGGGTATCACCGTCTACGAGCGCGATGCCCGGCTCGTCGGACGGGAAGTCGTGGCCGTCATGGCGTCGCTCCCGTCCGACCGGTCGTTCGACAACTTCGACCGGGCCCTGGCCCACGTGCTTGGGCCGAGGCTGCCAAGCTCCACCGACATCGTCTGGCAGCAGGCGATGCTCGACGTGCTGTTCGAGTACCCGATTCAGTCGGAGCAGTCGAGTTTTTCGCTCGACCCGGCGCTGGCGCGCCTCGGGCAGCGGACGCAGACGCTGGTCACCTTCGTCCGTCCCGACGGCATCACGCGCGACTTCGATCTGCTCGGCAATCCGGGCCTGATTCGACTCGATCCGACATGGAGCCAGGTGGCACAGCGATTCGTCGGGCTCGGCTTCTGGCACATCTTCGACGGCGTCGAGCACCTGCTGTTTCTGGCCTGCCTCGTCATTCCCGTGCGTCGCATCCGTCCGCTGGTCGCCATCATCACGTCGTTTGCCATCGCGCACACGGTGACGCTCATCGCCGCCGCCTTCGGCCTGGCGCCGACCGCCCTGTGGTTTCCGCTGCTCATCGACACGCTCATTGCCGCGTCAATCGGCTGGCTGGCCTTCCAGAATGCGCTCGGCACGACGCCCAGACGACGATGGATGGTGGCGTTCGGGTTCGGGTTGATCCACGGCTTCGCGTATGCGTTCGCCTTGGGCGGGACGCTGCAGTTCGCCGGCAACCACTGGGTGGTCTCCGTGCTGGCCTTCAACGTCGGCATCGAGATCGGGCAACTGGTGATGGTGGCGGGACTGGCGGCGCTGGCCTGGGCGTTGTTCACGTTCGTGATTCCGGTGCGCGCGGGCACTATCGCGCTGTCGGGCCTCGTCGCGCACACGGCGTGGCACTGGATTCTGTCGCGCGGCGGTCAGCTGCGCCTGTACAACATCACGCTCTCGTGGCCCACCATAGGCAGCGTCGAGGGCATCCGTTGGGCGATGCTGGTGCTGGTGGTCGTGACACTGGTCTGGTTGATGTCGAGAGTGTTTCCGCGAATGGAGCGGAGCGAACGCGAGGATGGATATGCGTAAGGGGACAGGGGCTCGAGGTTTGCGGCTGCTCATGGCCACGGCGATGTTCGTCGTGGGCATCGCGTTCGCGCAGACAGCGGCGGCGCAGGACATCGCGGTGAAGAACGCGCGGGTGGTCCTGTCGGCGGCAGATCCGAAGAGCGCGACGTTTGTCGGAACCATCGACAATCCGGGGATGTATGCGACCTACCTGACCGGCGCCACGGCTGATGTCGCCGAGCTCGTCGAACTGCGCGACGCGAAGAAGGCCAACGCCGTAGTCAAGGAAGTGGCCATTCCTGAGTTCGGCGCGCTCACGCTCGAGGCCAGAGGCCTTCACCTGAAACTCGTCAACCTGAAACGCCCGCTGCGCGCCGGCGAACGGATCGACGTGATGCTCGTGAACGAAGCGCAGGTGAAGACGCGCATCAGCGCGGTTGTCGCGGCCCGCTGAGCGACGCCGAACAGGATCCCACGCGTCTAAATATCGTTTCATAATCGTTTCACAAAATGTTTCGATATTTCTAGATATCCATAAAACAATAGCAATACTTGCGATATTAGAGGAAAGTGGTGGACATATAATCGTTTCATGTCGACCATCCAATCGGAGCTGAGCCGCGGCGCGGTCCGTGCGGCACAGCTTCGGGCGCGGCTGGGTGTGTCGCCCGCGACGCTCATGCGCATGGTCCGGGATACTGGACCGAATGTGGTGCGGATCGGTCGCGCTCGCGCCACCCGGTATGCGCTCCGCCAGACGTGGCCTGGTCTCGCCACGTCCCGCTTTCCGTTGTTCCGGATCACCGCGACCGGCGCGGCGGTGTCGGCAGGCGAGTTGCTGACGCTTGCGGCGCGACAGTCGATGCGGATGCCAGCCGGCAGCGTGTCAGACGGCCTTCCAATTGAGATTGTGGACGCTCGGCCTTCGGGCTTCCTGGGGCGCCACTTCGCCTCGACTCACCGTGATCTCCCGCTTCCGCCACGCCTGAGCGATTGGTCTGATCATCACATCCTGATGGCGCTGTCTCGTCGAGGCGAGGATCTGCCAGGAGACTTCATTCTCGGCGAGGAATCGTTTGCTCGATGGCAAGCGCTGGAGGGTGTCGTCGTTGCCCGCGACCACTACCCGATGGTGGCTGACGCGACGATCGCGGGACACCCGCCTGGTTCGTCAGCGGGAGGCGAGCGGCCGAAGTTCGGCGTGATCGCAGACGGGCAGCACAGGCTCGTGAAGTTCGCCGCCCGCCGCGACACGACCGAGGTTGCCGCGCGGCGCTGGTGCGACCTGCTCATCCTGGAAGGCGTGGCGCTCGAGATTGTTGCCGCGAACGGCCTGCCGGCCGCACCGACCCGGGTCATCGACACGCCGTCGCATTGGTTTCTCGAGAGCGAGCGTTTCGACCGTGTGGGCGTACGCGGCAGGCGTGGCGTGCTCAGCCTTGCGGCTATTCACAGCGATTCCGCAGACTCCTGGGCCCGGGCCGCGGTCTTGCTCCGAGAGGCAGCCCGCATCTCCGATGACGATGCGCGACGGCTTCGCTGGCTCGACGCGTTCGGCGCGCTCATCGGCAATACCGATCGGCATCAATACAACATCCTCTTCTTCACCGAAGAGGACACACCGCGACTTGCGCCGGCGTTCGACCAGGTCTCGATGCTGTATGCACCCACCGCGGATGGCCAGGTGCCTCCTCGTGTGTTCACGGAACCGCCCGTCACCGCGGACACGATGGACGTCTGGGATGACGCGCGCGCCGCCGCGCGCCAGTTCTGGATACGGGCCAGCGAAGATGTGCGCCTGTCAGATGGCATTCGAACCATCGGCGCTGGCAACGCCCGGTTGCTCGCGAGACCGCGCCACGCGCTGTCGTCTTGACGCGATCGCAGACCTGACACGATCGCAGAATGGTAGGATCGCGCTCACTCAAAGGAGCCTCACATGATTCGCACTGCTGCCTGTGTTGCCATCTTCACCGCCTTGTCGGCCATCGCCTCGGCGCAGGCGCCACCGCCCGCGTACGGCTTGTCGCTGAACCTCGAAAGCGCCAAGAAGGCGGCCGCGGCAGCCATCGCTGAAGCGCGCAAGAACAACTTCACCATGGCCATTGCCATCGTCGACACCGCCGGCATGCTGGTGTACTTCGAGAAGATGGACGGCACGCAGAACGGCAGCGTCAGCGTGGCGGTCGACAAGGCGCGGTCGGCGGTGCTGTTCAAGCGGTCGACCAAGGCGTTCCAGGACACCGTGGCGCAGGGGGGCGCTGGACTGCGCATGCTCGGATTGCCCGGTGCCGTGCCGGTTGAAGGTGGCATCCCGCTCGTCGAAGGCGGGAAGATCGTCGGCGCCATCGGCGCGTCTGGTGGCAGCAGCGATCAGGACGGTCTGTGCGCCCAGGCCGGGGCAAACGTCATCAAGTAGGCCTCGTGCCACCTGAATCTTCACGCGAGGATTCTGCATGACGATGACCGCCGAACAACTGCGAGTGATCATGCCGCGATTGTCCGCGCAGCGATGCGCGGCATTCCTTCCGTTTCTGATCGCGGCTATTCGCGAGTTCGCGATCGACACGCCGGCACGGGCGGCGGCGTTCAGCGCACAACTGGCGCACGAGTCGGGCCAGTTGCAGTTCATGCAGGAACTGTGGGGCCCGACCGAGGCTCAGACACGCTACGAGCCGGTGTCCACGCTGGCGACGCGACTCGGCAACACCGAGTCCGGCGACGGTAGGCGCTTCAAGGGGCGCGGACCGATTCAGCTCACGGGACGCGCGAACTACCAGACGTTCGGACGGTTGCTCGGCGTCGACCTCGTGGCGGACCCAGCGCGTGCGGCACTGCCCGAGGTGGCCTTCAGGATCGCCGGGCTGTTCTGGCAGAAGAAAGGGCTGAACGAACTGGCCGACCTGCTGACAGACGAGGCCTTCAAGGAGATCACGCGACGCATCAACGGCGGGAGCAACGGTCTGGCGGATCGGCGCGCGTTCTATGCGGTCGCCCGGCGCGTGCTCGGTGTGCCTGAGGCCCGCTCCACCCGCGGGGCACGGCGTGCGCCCGCGGCGCTGCCACCAGAGCCGGCGTTCACGCGCGGGTGGGAAGCGATTCGCACGCGCACCAGGCGACGCCCAGTGGCCGCCACGCGGACGCGCAAGACGACGAAGCGCCCACGCACGCGCTAGGGCGACGTGGACAGCAACGACGCCCCCATTGGCGTGTTCGACTCCGGCATCGGTGGCCTGTCAACCCTGAAGGACATCCGGCGCGCCCTGCCAGCCGAGGATCTGATCTACGTCGCGGATTCCCTGCACGCGCCGTACGGCGACAAGCCGATCGCGTTTGTCGAACAGCGGGTCGAGACGATTGCGCGATTCCTGGAGGCTCAGGGCGTCAAGGCCATCGTGGTCGCGTGCAACACCGCCACCGGCATCGCCGTTGACCGGCTCAGATCACTACTCGCGCTCCCGATTGTGGCGATGGAACCGGCCGTGAAGCCTGCGGTCCGCGACACGCGTTCGGGCAAGGTCGCCGTGCTGGCCACAACCCTGACGCTGTCGAGCCGCAGGTTCAGTGATCTGGTCGCGCTTCATGGCCATGGCGTCGAGGTGGTGGCGCAGCCGTGTCCCGGGCTGGTGGAACAGGTGGAGTGCGGCGATCTCGACGGTCCGGCCACCAGACGCCTTGTCGAGCACTATGTCTTACCGCTTGTGGCGCGAGGCGTCGACACGCTCGTCCTCGGCTGCACGCACTACTCGTTTCTGAGCCCGGTCATCCACGACAGTGCCGGCCCTGGCGTGACCGTGATCGACCCGTCGCCCGCCATTGCACGCGAGCTTCACCGGCGGCTCGAGGCGATCAACGCGCTGGCACCGCTGGAGCGACGGGGCCAGGAACAGTTCTTCACGACCGGGTCGGTGGAACGGATGCAGGCCGTGATGTCAGAGCTCTGGCCTGGCGACGTGGCGCTTCGTCGCGTAACCCTCTAAGGTTCCGGGGTTCCGGGGTTCCGGGGTGCCGGGTGCCGGGTTCCGGGGTTCCGGGGTTCCGGGGTGCGCCTGCGAATCAGCTCTTGCGGCCGGGGGCGCGTCTCCGGTCTACTACAGGCCGACCAGGAGGAGGTCCAATGTCTTCATCACCATTCGTTCGTTCGACCCTCGTCGCCTACGCCACGCTGCTGCTGGCCGCGTGCGGGGGGGCGGGAACTCCCGCAGAAAGCACCGCACCGGCGGCACCGGCCGCGCCCGCCAGCGTTGGCAACGTCGTCACAGGCGCCGGATTTCCGAATCCGGCCCCGACCGTCACGCGCAACTGGGGGCAACTGCCTGCCGGGCGCACGTGGGGCACCACGGCGGGTATTGACATCGACCCGAAGGACGGCAACGTCTGGGCGTACGAGCGCTGCGGCGCTGGTGCGGGTGGCGGAGCCGGGGGTGGCGCGGTCGACTGCGAAACCAACAAGGTCGATCCGATCTTCAAGTTCGATCGCAACACCGGTGCGGTGCTGGCCAACTTCGGCAAGGACGTGATGGTCACGCCGCACGGCATCTCGGTCGACAAGGACGGCAACGTCTGGGTGGCCGACTTCTCCGTCAACAAGGCGAAGACGCGCGGCATGCAGGTCCACAAGTTCAGCCCGAAGGGTGAAAAGCTCCTGAGCCTCGGCATTGCTGGCAAGGCGGGGAACGCCGACGGTCAGTTCAATCAGCCGAACGACGTCGTCGTCGGGCCCGACGGCAGCATCTATGTGTCGGACGGGCACAATGCGCAGGGCATGACCACCAACGCGGCGATTGCCGACGGGCTCAAGAACGGCGACACCAGCCGCATCAGCAAGTTCTCGCCCGACGGCAAGTTCATCAAGTCGTGGGGAAAGATCGGCACCAAGCACGGCGAATTCCGCACGCCGCATGCGCTGATGTTCGACGCCAAGGGGCGCCTGTGGGTTGCCGATCGCGGCAACCACCGCCTCGAGATCTTCGACCAGGAAGGGAACTACCTCGAGTCGCGCTATCAGTTCAGCCGTGTCAGCGGCTTCTTCATCAAGGGCGACCTGCTCTATGCGATCGACTCGGAGTCGAGCCCGATCAGTCACCCGAACTGGCGCAACGGCGTTCGCATCGGACCGGTGGACGAGGATCGCGTGACCGGATTCATTCCGCCGTTCGAGCGTGAAGATCGCAATCAGCAGGGTGTCGCCGGTGAAGGCGTGGCGGTCGACGCCGATGGCACCGTGTTCGCGGCCGAGGGACCGAACTCGTTCGTCCAGGCCGGCGGCGCCTACACCAGGTACTCGAAGTAAGCGTATTGGCAGGGGCAACCCGACTCCCCGTCGGGTTGCCGACTCTCAGCCCGCCAGCGACACGGCGGTGCTGGCCACGGCACCGGCGAAACGAGCCACCGCGTCGATGTCGACCGCATCGGGCCAGCGATCCGTGATGTGGTGAAACAACGGGCCGGAGCCGAGGATCGACACGTAGCGCCCTCCGCCGAGGTGAATGTTGCGCGCCTCGCCCGCCGGGACTGTACCGCGCGGGATCCGCTGCCGGATGGTCGCGCCCGCCGTCTCGATCGCACTGAGGGCCAGCCGCTCCATCTCGTCGTCTGATGATTGAAGGCGCGCTCCGCCGTTGGCCGCGCCGATGTTGGCCCCGAGGTGAATCCAGGCACTCGCCTGTTTGATGAGGCCCGGCCTGGCGTTGATGAACGCGTCGAGCCCGTAGTGACCAAGCTCGTGTCCGCTCGACGCCACGAAGACGACCGGGCGCGCCGGCGCCGCGGCAGAAACCACACGCACCGCCTCGAGCCAGCAGGCGATGCCGCCGCCGCGCTCCGATGCGCAGTGCCACCAACCGCTGCGCGGGGTCATGACCACGAGGGGTGGCAGGGTCGGCTGGCGGCCCGCAACCGTGACCACCACGTTCTGCGCCGTGGCGGGCGTCCGCTCGGCCCGGGCGATGAGTGTCACCAGCGCGCCCGACTCGGCAAGCGCGCCGAGTGTCTCCTGGTGCTCCGAGCCCACCTGCAGCACCGGAAGGCCGTAGGGCTTCGCGAAGTCTTCGGCGTTTGACGGCGACAGACCCGGCGTGCTGCCGTCGGTGATCGCCACGATCGCGCGGTGCGCGGAGTTGCGGCGAAGCGCGTCAATTGCCTGTCCCGCGGCGGTCCCCAGTCGGTCGACGCGTACCAGCGCAATCTCGGTGAGTGCGCGTGGCGGGCCAAGACGCCCCGTCACGCCGATACCATCGGTGAAGCCGCCGTCGAAGAACGGCAGCCCTTCAATCTCGCGTCCGTTCGCGCGCAAGACCGCAGCCTGAACGTCGACGCGCTGGAGTCTGAACGACTCGAGGCGCGCCTCGCCACCGGCACGCGCCGCTTCCTGCATGAGCCACCGGGCCGACGCATTGTCGACGTCGGTGCCGGTGCGGTGGATCCCTTGATTGTCATATGCCGCGATCGCCGCGGCGGCACGCGACCTCCGAGCCCCGTCATCGCTCTGCCCCGACAGGGCGACGGTCCGGCCAGCCATCGCCGCTGGCAATCCGACCAGCGTCATTCTCAGGAACTGCGCGCGTGTGACGTGCATGGGCACATTCTCCTTCTAAAATCTCCCACAGATGCTCGCGAGTCCCCATCGACCGATCATGGTGGCCGAAGCGCTCCGCTGCCTTCGCCCGGTGCCAGGCGACGTTGCGGTCGACTGCACGCTCGGTGGCGGTGGGCACGCGCAGGCGATCCTCGCGTGCATCCAGCCGGGCGGGCGTCTACTCGGACTGGACGTCGATCCGATCGAGCGGCCACGCACGGAAGCGCGAATGCGGGCCCTTGGCACCGGTGCCGAGTCGTTCACGGCCCGCTACGGTAGTTTCGCCCACCTGCGGCAACTGCTGACCGAAGAAGGTGTCGCGGCGGCAGATGTGATCCTCGCCGACCTCGGCATCTCTTCCATGCAGATCGACGACGCCGCCAGGGGGTTCAGTTACAAGGCGCCAGGGCCGCTCGACATGCGGATGGATCCGTCGCGTGGCGAGCCCGCCTCCCAGTTGATCGCCCGCCTGAGCGAGGAGGCCCTCGCCGCGATTCTCACCGAGAACGCGGACGAACCACATGCCAGCACCATTGCGGGCTTGTTGAAGCAGAAGCCGGTCACCACCACGCAGGCGCTCGAGTATCTGCTGCGGGTGGAACTGGGCCGTACGCTGCCGGATGTGAGCAAGGGCGAGGTGAAGATGTCGAGCCGCCGCACGTTCCAGGCGCTGCGCATCGCGGTGAACGACGAATTCTCGGCGCTCGACGCGCTGCTGCAGACGTTACCGCAGTGCCTCGCACCCGGCGGTCGAGTCGCCATTCAGACGTTTCACTCCGGCGAAGACCGGCGGGTCAAGAAGGCTTTCAAGTCAGGGCATCGCACCGGTATCTACTCTGCTATTGCGGATGAGGTGATTCGCTCAGGCAAGGAAGAAACCTTTGCGAACCGTCGCGCGTCGGCCGCAAAGTTGCGTTGGGCCGTGCGGTCGGCTGTCACCACGCTGCGTGTTCGTGCATCTCTGGGGTGAGTGAGCAGGATCGAGGCGGGGTTTTCACTGCGCCAGTGGAATTTCCCGCAGTCGAGGCGACCGAACCGCCCGCCGTTCCAGTGGCAAGGGTGGCCGCGAACTTGCTCGTGAAAGTGAGCATCGACCATGACGCGCCTCGTCGCCTTCCTCGTTGCCCTGACGCTCGCGACCGCGCTCCCGGAGCGCGTCGTCCCGGCGCATGCTGACGAAGTGACTGGCGCGCTCTGCCCGATGATGTCGCATCAGCCATCGGAGACGCCGTGTATCGGCGCCCCGTGTCTGTGCCATCACAACCCTGATGGCTCGCCGATTCGCGACGACGGGAGAATTGGTGTCCCGGCGTTGACGGCGTCGATCGCGGTTCCGCGTGCACCGTGGGCGTTGATCGCCCCGAACCGCACTGCCGGCGCCGTCGGCTTCGCGCGCCCCATCTATCACCCGCCCGATCTCTCGCTCTAGTCAGCGCCACATTCACGGCCACGTCCGACCGGTTCCAACTGGAGCACGCTCGACGTGTGCCCGGGGGCCTCGCCATGTGGCCTCCGCCAACGAATTGGTTTCGAGAGAGAGGCTCATCATGCATTCCTTGAAGAACACCGCAACGGCCCTCGTCCTCGCCGTTGCGCTCGCGGCCATCGGCACCGCCGCGATCAACGCCCAGCAGCGAACCGCCACGGTATCAGGCACGGTCGCCAGCATCGACGGGGCTCGCCTGCCCCACGCCACGCTCACGTTGACGGAGGAGTCGTCTGGCCGCGAGTTCCGCGGCACCAGTGACGACCTTGGATCATTCGTGATCGACCGCCTGCCAGCGGGCACCTACCGGATGCTCGTGGAGTTCCCTGGCCTGAATCCGCGGACCGTGGGTCCCGTCATGGTCGGCCCTGACGACGCCCGACTCGAGCTGGTGCTCGAACCGCAGCAGATCCACGAGATGGTGACCGTTTCGGCGGCCGTGCCGCGCGAAAGCGTCGAACTCACGACGGTTCGCGAGAGTTCGGCGCGGGATGTCGGCGAACTCCTCGGCGAATCAGCCGGACTCTGGAAGCTCCGGAAGGGCGCCATCGCCAGCGACGTGGTCCTGCGTGGGCTGCAGAGCCGCGATCTCAACGTGTTGATCGACGGCGAGCGGATGTACGGCGCCTGCCCGAACCGCATGGACACGCCGGCCTTTCACGTCGACTTCTCGCAGGTTGAGCGCGTTGACGTCGGCAAGGGTCCATTCGACGTGCGCTACCAGGGCAGCCTCGGCGGCATCGTCAACATCGTGACTCGACAACCCGACGAGGGATGGCATGCGAACAGCACGCTCGGCGCCGGATCCTTCGGTTTCATCAACCCCTCGACGACCGTGTCCTATGGCAACGCCAGCGTCTCGGCGCTCGGTGGCGTTTCCTATCGACGCCAGGCGCCGTACGAGGACGGCCGCGGACAACTGATGACCAGCGGCGCCGGCTACCGTGCCGACACGGTGAACTCCGATGCGTTCCGGGCAACCACCGCCTGGGGCCGCGCGGCGTGGAAGCCGTCTGCAGGCCATCAGATCGAGACGAGCTACACCCGCCAGCGCACCGATCACATCCTCTATCCCTACCTGCAGATGGATGCGCTGTGGGACAACGCCGACCGCCTGTCGGTCGACTACAACGCGCCGGCGCTCAGCGACCGGCTGTCGGGATTCAAGGCCCAGGCCTACTGGTCGCGCGTGGATCACTGGATGACCGACGAACTCCGGACCTCGTCGTCAGCGACGCCGCGCGTGTACTCGATGGGCACCGACGCCGGCACCTACACCGTCGGCGGCCGTGTCGAGGCACAGATGCACGCAACGACGATTGGCGGCGAGGTCTACCGGCGGAACTGGAATGCCGAAACACAGATGGCCGGAATGGCGGCCTATGCGCCGCAGTTCTCGATTCCGGATGTGAACGTCGATTCCGTCGGCGCCTTCGTGGAGCATGCGCGCGCGCTCGGCACGCGCGTCGCGATCGACCTGGGTGGACGCGTCGATCGGGTGGCCACCGCCGCAGACGCGACGAAGGCCAATGTCGCGCTCTACAGCGCCTATCACCAGACCACGTCGACCTCGCGGACCGACGTGCTCCCGTCGGGGCGCGCCAAACTGACCTATCAGCTGGCGCCCACCGTTGAACTGGGCGCGGCGCTCGGCCACACCGCGCGTGTGGCGGAGGCGAACGAGCGGTTCTTCGGGCTGCGGCGCATGGGTACCGACTTCGTCGGCAATCCCGATCTGGCACCGGCTCGCAACACCGGCATCGACCTCTCGGTGTCGCTCCGACGGCCACGGGTCACGCTGTCGGCCAACGGCTACGTGAACGAGGTTCACGACTACATCGGCGTCTACTCGGCACCACGCCTGGCCATGGTCGCCGGCGTCATGAACACCACCGCACGTTCCTTCCGGAACGTCGATGCGCGACTGATGGGCGTCGAGACCAGCGGTTCGGTGACCGTGCGCACACCGCTCACCCTCTCGGGCGACATCTCATACGTCCGCGGGTCGATGACCACGAGCTCGACCGCTGGTGCCGCGGCGAGCCCCCTTGCTGAAACGCCGCCGCTCCGCGCCCGTCTCCGTGCCCGTCTCGACGATGGGCGTCTGTTCACGGAGATCGAGGGCGTGGCCAGTGCCGCACAGACGCGCGTCGATACCGCCCTGGGCGAACAGACGACGCCGTCGTACGGACTGATGAACCTGACCAGCGGGGCCCGCGTCGGACGGCTGGCGCTCACCGTCGGCGTGGCCAACGTGCTCAACGCCTACTTTGTCGAGCATCTGTCCTATCAGCGCGATCCGTACCGGGCCGGCCTTCGCGTCGCGGAGCCCGGACGCAATGTCTTCACCAATGTCAGCTGGAAATTCTAGACACGCACGTCACTTCACGACCGCTCACAAGGAGAACAGTATGAAACTCGTATCGACGCTCTTCCTCGCCATCGCGCTGTTTGTCGGCATCACGGCTGCACCCGTGATTGCCGGCCCGACGGATCCGCTCTTCGTCAATCTGCTGACCGACGAAGCGCACCGCGCCAACATGGCGCTGTCGTTCTCGAAGGGACAGCTCGAGAAGGGGCATCCGTTGACGATCTTCCTCAACGACCGGGGCGTCATGCTCGCGTCGAAGGCCAATGCCGCCAAGTTCGCAGATCACCAGAAGATGCTGACGGAGCTGATGGGCAAAGGCGCGGTGGTCCTGATCTGCACCATGTGCGCAGAGCACTACGGTGTCAAGACCACCGACTATCTGGCGGGGATGAAGCCAGCCACCGAACTGGCCGGAGCGGCCTTGTTCAAGGACAACACCAAGACAATGACCTGGTAGGGGGTCGTCGCTCTGCCACGACGCAATCGATGACGGGAGGCCGGATCGCCGGCTTCCCGTTTCCCACTTGAGCGTGCGATTCGACCGGTCGTGTCAGGGTTGGTGTGCACCAGGTGTGTGCTCGAGCGACGCCAGAGCACGGCGCAGGCGTGCGTCGGCCTCGGTGGCGACCTCCTGCAGCGCGGCATTGGCGCCGACGATGCCGAGCGCGGCCAGCGGCGCCATCGCCGCGACGACACTCTCCGTGTCGGCGATTTCGTAAACGATGACGTTGCACGGCAACAGCAGGCCGACTTCCAGTTCCGCATGCAGCGCCCGATCGGCCAGCACCGGATTGCAGGCGCCCAGAATCACATACTTGCGAAACTCGCGATTCAGCTTCGTCCTCAATGTCTGCTGGACGTCGATGCTCGTCAGGACGCCAAATCCTTCCGCCTTGAGGGCGGCCGTCGCTCGTACCAGCGCCTCTTCGAACGGGATCGGCAGGGTGACGCTCAGTCCGTACGCAGTGTGTTCCATGATGTGTCTCGGTGTGGTGCCCGTGTGGTTCAGTGACTTCGCCAGATCAGGCGAAACATCTTCAGGTTGATGACGGCGAATCGCACCAGCTGCCAGGGAAGGAATGTGCGCAGGAACAGGGTGCCCCTCGTCGGCATCGGGGCTGTCAGGCCAACGGCGCCGCGCGCCGGCGGTTCGGAATTAGGAATCGCCATCGTCACTCCGGAATCAGGCTCCAGCCAGGCTTGAGCTTCGCTTTGTAAATGAACGCGTGGTGCAGGAGGACCTTGACCCAGTGCCCCGCCAAGCCGATCTCTCCGGTGGTCTGCCCAAGGTCGCGTCCGTAGAGCGGGAAGCGATCGAAGTCTGGCACGATCGGAAACACCGTCATCGACACCGCCGTACCCGTGAGCAGGTTTGCGCCCGCGGACGCGACGCAGGCGGCGCCCATTTTTGCCATCGACGCTGTGTGCGTTGGCGCCTGGGCCCCCGCCAGCATGTCGACAACACTGCGGGCGACCGTCTTGCCGATCATCGCCGAGGGCATCCCGGTACGCGGCGGCGCTGGCGCCACCGGCGCACCTGACGGCGTCTGATACGGACGGGAAATGGCGTGCGGCGGCGCGAACGCGATGCCTGCAGCAAACAGGTTGCGATACGCCGGCGACTGATAGGTACGCGGCCAGTCGTCCGCGCGCCACTGTTCATACGGCCGCGGCGCATACTCGGCGTCGACGGTCATGAAGCCACTGGGACGAAACAGGCGCGATGTGATGTCGGCGCCCTGCCGGTCGAACGCGGTGAGTCCCACGCCGGTAAACGGCGGGAGCAACATGGCGAAGTCGAAACCGACCTCGCGTTCCGGCCCGTCGATCGTTTCATAGTGCGCGACACCGGCCGCCACCTGACGGACGTGCGCGCGCGTGATCGACGTAATGCCCCGCTCAGCGAACAGCGACTCCATGAAGATGCTGCTCGGCGTCACGTAGCCGCCACGCTTCAGGTGCATACCACCCATGCCGAAATCACCGAGCTCGTATTCGTTGGTGATCCATTGGATGTCAGCCCGGTCGCGGACCCCGCGCTGACGCAGCTCGAACTCCAGATTGACGATGTATTCGAATGCAGCGCCCTCGCAGGTGCAGCTGCCATGCCCGGTCCCGACCAGGAAGCGTTGCCGCTCACCACGCCGCATGCGCTCCACCGACTCGTGCAGTGCGCGCGCCGCCTCGGCCGCATGCGTCTCCGTGCACACCGAGTAGCTGTGACCGTCCGGACCGAGGCCAGGCGTCGCGGCGAAATTGAGCTTCGGCCCAGTGGCATTGATGAGGAAGTCGTAGCGAATCTCCTCGCGTGTCCCTTCCTGTCCGGCGAGGGTCGATTCGGCGATCACGAACGGCGTGGGATCGTCGACCCGTCCCTCGGGATGGATGGCGACCGCCCGCGCCTGCTTGAACTCGATGCCATGACGCTCGTAGACCGGTGCCAGGGGAAATACCACCTGACTCGGCGTCATCAGCCCCACCCCTACCCAGATGTTCGACGGAATCCAGTTGTAGGTGGGCTTCGGCGAGACGACGATCACGTGATCGTTCCGCCCCAGCCAGCGTCGAAGAAAGGCCGCGGCGGTGTGACCGGAGATGCCCGCGCCTAGAACGACCACTCGGCTCATGATTCAGACCTTTCTCTCGTGACTCGATCCGGCGGTGTCATCGACCACGTGCTGCGCAAGACCGATGCCGTGGCACAAGACTCCAGGCTGTCGTCTTTCCGAGCGTGGGACCGGAAGGCTGTGAACTTTTGCGCGCCCCTGCGGAATCTCCCCCATGGAGGCTGCGCGTCGCGACGCAGGAGCCGGCTTGAGTCGGCGCGTGCCTTGCTCTGACAACGCAGCGAGCGTGTCGGCCACCGGCACATCAGCATTTGAGGCGGGTTTTGACGCGGCGCCAACCCAGCGGTCGGGCGAGATTCGTCGTCACGTTTCGTCCGTTGCTGCATCTCTCCAAGTGGAACAACGCCATGCACCCACTACTTCAACGCACTGCCGTTTTCGCCGTCGTCGGCCTGCTCGTCGCGCCCGCGGCCCGGGCGCAGCACACGGCCATGCCCGCGGGCATGACCCACGAAGAACACATGGCGCAGATGAAACACGATGCCGAAATGAAAGAGCGCGGCGCTCTGGCCATGGGCTTCGATCAGGACGCCACCGTCCATCATTTCGTGCTGTATGCCGATGGCGGCGCCATCGACGTGGCGGTCACGAGCCCGACCGACCACGAGAACCTGCAGGCCGTCCGGCAGCATCTGCAGCAGATTGCCGTGCTGTTCAAGGACGGGGACTTTGGCAAGCCCGCCCTCACCCACGCCCAGCAGGTGCCCGGCACGGCGGAGATGACGCGGCTCAAGGAGCGCATCACCTACGAGTACGCCAACACGCCGGCCGGTGGACAGGTGCGGATCGCCACGACTGATCACGACGCCCTGGCGGCCGTGCACGCATTTCTCCGCTACCAGATCGACGACCACCATACTGGCGACCCCGTGGCGATCTCGCAAGGCGGCGGCGATCACAAGCCCGGAGAGGCGATGAAGGGCCGCGAATCGGATACCAGTGCGATGGCCGAAATGAGCGTCATCCACGAGCTGTTCATGAGCCACGCGCGCCTCACGCGCACGGTCACGAACCTGCCGAACGGCATCCGGACCGTCACGTCCTCTGACGATCCGCGGGTCGCGGAACTCCTCAAGGGGCACGTCGCCCGCATGAACATGCTCGTCGACATCGGCCGCGACCCCAATCTGCCGATGGAGAGCCCGGCGTTGCGCATCCTGTTCCGAAAGTTCGAGACAATCCGGACCTCGTCTGACGTCACCGCCACCGGCGTCGTCGTGACGCAGACATCGAGCGACCCCGAGACGGTCGCGGCGTTGCAGCAGCATGCGTCAGAAGTCACGACCTTCGTCGACCAGGGCATGGCGGCGATGCATGACGCGATGATGAAGAGTATGCAGAAGTAAGCGGTCGCCCAGGTGTAGGATGGGGCGCGTCGAACCGCTGCCCGCCACGGGCAACGGCGCGCAACACCTCACCCGGGAGCACACACCATGACAGCAGATCAGGCAAAGGCAGTGACCGAGGCGCTCGGTCAGCAACTGCAGCAGGAATGGATGACCACCGTCAAGGTGATCGAGGCGATTCCCGAGGGCAACAAGAACTGGAAGCCGGATCCGAAATCGCGATCGGCCTGGGAACTGGCGCTGCATCTGGCTGAAACCGACGTCTGGTTTCTCGAGAGCGTCGCCAAGCAGCAGTTCGGGACACCGGAGGCGAGCGGCGCGCACACGCTGAAAGACCTTGCGGCCTGGTACAAGGCGCACATGCCGGCGAAGCTCGAGCACGTGCTCGCGATGGCAGGGGCCGACCTGTCACCGATCGTCGACTTCTACGGCATGAAGCTGCCGAACGCGCAGTACCTGGTGTTCTGCGCCGTGCACGGCGCGCATCATCGCGGACAGCTGGCCGCGTACCTCAGGCCACTTGGCGGGAAAGTCCCCAGCATCTACGGCGGCAGCGCCGACGAACCGTATCCCGTCTGAGAAGGGTCCGCTGCGGGATATCTTCGCGAACACCGCGAGTTATTCCGCAGCGTCACCACCTGTCCGCGGCCAAACGCGGCATTTTCGCCCACTCTCCACAGGTACAGATATTGCGACTCAGCGCGTGAACCGCGTGGAACGCAACCAAGGGAGTGAGTGAAACGATGAGCATCACGAACGCCGAGTCTCGTTGGAACGCAATCGCGCGGCCGCTGATGTTGGCGCTGCTTGTCGCACTCCCGTCGACCGCGTGGACGCAGCCGGCCGCCGCCGGCTCGAACGACGTTACGTACTCCAAACACATCGCGCCAATCCTGCAGCGCTCGTGCGAGAACTGCCACCGCCCAGGGGGCGGCGCACCGATGTCGCTGCGCACCTACGAAGAGGTCCGGCCGTGGGCGCGCGCCATCAAGCAGCGCACGGGTGTCGGCCCCCACGCCGGCGTCATGCCGCCGTGGTACATGGAAAAGAACATCGGCATTCAGAAGTACCAGGACGATCCGTCGTTGAGCGCGCGCGAAGTGAAGATGGTGGCCGACTGGGTCGACCACGGCGCGCCGCGCGGGAATCCCGCCGATGCACCGCCCGCAAAAGAGTGGGCCGATAATTCCGTCTGGCACATCGGCACCCCTGATCTCATCGTCAAATCCAAGGACATCATCGTCAAGGCCAATTCGCCGGATTGGTGGGGCGAGATCGAGCCGGTGCCGATTCCGCTCGACGAAGACCGCTACGTTGCTGCGGTCGAGATCAAGGAAGTGAACGACACGAGCGTCAACGCGGGCGGCCGCGAAACCGTTGGCGGTCTGTTCGTGTGGCATCACCTGATCTACCGCACACAGGTCGGTCTTGAGACGCCGTCGCCGGCCGAACTGGTGACCGGCAGCGATACGGTCGTGAACTGGCCCGTCCACGAGGTTGGCCGCAATCCCGACTACTTCGATCCCAAAGCGGCGGTGCTGCTGAAGAAGGGGTCGTACATCGTCTCCGACTCGCTGCACACGCACTCGAACGGTCAGGACACGAAGTCGCACCTCGAGTTCGGCTACAAGTTCATGCCGAAGGGCTACAAGCCGACGTTCAAGCGCTCGCTCATCGCGCTCGGCAACGGCGTCGACATCGACATCAGGGGCATGGAGAAAGACCAGGAACTGCACGCCTACGCCGTGCTCAACGAAAACACGAAGGTGATCTCGTTCGAACCGCACCTGCACGCGCCAGGCACGCGGATGTGTCTCGAGGCGATCTGGGGCTACAACATCCAGACACTGAGCTGCGTCGGCTACGACCACAACTGGGTACGCGGCTACAGCTACACCGACGACTCGGCGCCTCTGCTGCCGAAGGGCTCGATCCTGCACATCATCGGCTACTTCGACAACACCACCGGCAACCGGAACGTGGCCGATCCGCGTAACTGGTCGGGGTCGGGGAACCGCTCAATCACCAACATGTTCATCGACCTGGGCAACCGCGTGTCGATGACCGACGAGCAGTTCCAGCAGGAGATGATGGAGCGGGTCGCCAAGAACCCCGGTCTCGACGTCATCCCCGGGTGCCCACTGTGCGGGGCGGTGCCGAAGCCAACCGCCGCCGCCACCCAGAACCAGCAACAGTAGAACGAGGCGACCATGAGACACGCACTACTTGCCTGGTTCGGCGGACTGGCGCTGCTGACGATGGCCACCACCGTACACGCCCAGTCACTGAGCTACACCAGCGGGCAGAACGTCGCGCCCGGGTATGAAGGCTGGGAAGAAGACCCCGACGGCACAAAGTTCTTCGTGTTCGGTTACATGAACCGGAACTGGGAGGAAGCGATCGACGTGCCGGTCGGTCCCGACAACGGCTTCAGCCCGGGCAAGGCCGACCTTGGACAACCGACGCATTTCCTGCCGCGCAGGAACCGATTCATCTTTCGCGTGAAGGTGCCCGCCACGTTCACGGAGAAAGATGAGATTGTGTGGACGCTGACGACCAACGGCAGGACCGAGAAGGCCTGGGCGTCAATCCGCGTCGACTACAAACTCGACGACGTCGTGAAGGCGTCGGAGACCGGCGCGCTCGGCGCTGGCAGCAGCAGCCCGGAGATCCGTTCCAACAAGGCGCCCATCGTCACGGTGGTGGGCGAACGGACGCTACGCGCGAGAGTGGGCGTGCCGCTCACACTGACGTCAACCGTGACTGACGATGGCATCCCCAAGCGGCGTGGGCAACCGACCACTGCCGCAGCGCCGAGCGCGGCACCGGCCCGTTCCGGCGAGGGAAGCGACCAGGCCGCGCCGCGCCGCAACCCGCTGATGCAGCCGCCGGCCCGAATCACCGTCGGCAAGAACGTCGGCTTGCATCACTCGTTCTACGTGTTCCGGGGCGCAGGAGAGGTGACGTTCTCCCCGACGCAAGTCAAAGTCTGGGAAGACACGCGCGCGGGCGCCAATTCGCCGTGGGCGCCGATCTGGGTCGCGCCGCCGATGCCGGCCGACGGGCGCGTCACCGCACAGGCTACCTTCTCGGAGCCCGGCGCCTACATCATTCGCAGCCAGGCCGACGATGGCGGGCTGCTCGGGTGGGACGAATTCACCGTCACCGTGACGCGTTAGCGCCGGGTTAATATCCGGCTGATGCGCAACCGGATTCTCACCGGGGCACTGCTGTGCCTCGCTGGCGTCACACTGCTGGCTCAAACCGACCTCGGTCCTCCGCGCTGGATGCCGGTGAATCCGATGTCCGGTTCGCGCCGCACCGCTGACGATCTCGCCGCCGAGAAGCATCTGCTGGCGCTGGTCGACCGGTTCAAGTCGCTGTCGATCTTGAATCCTGTTCCCGGCGTGTATCCGCAGGCCAGCCTGTCGAGCAACGGCACGCCTGCCCCGGCGCCGTACGGGGCCAGCCTCATGCTCGGGTTCTGGCCACCGAAGGACACGCGGCTCACAAGCGGCGTGCTCCGTCCGGCCGGCGAACTCGCGCACCTGATGATCTACATGAACTGGGTGCGCGAAGAGGCGATGGACAAGACCTACTGGAAGGACGCCGAGGGGTCGTTCTATCCGCAGCCGCAGCAACTGGGCGACGTGCAGGGCTTCCCGGTCTACGAAGGGTTCGGGTCGTCGGAACTGTCAGGCATTCTCATCATCCAGCCGCCGGGTCGCCAGTTGTTCACACCGGTCTCGCGCAAGCGGTTCCACGGCTTCGCGGTGGCCGATCTCGAGAAGAAGCTGCAGTCGGCGATGGGCGCGCTCAAGAGCGCGCAGGCGAAGTATGCGGCCTCGACATCGGCCGAAGGGGCGACGGCACGCGAGAAGCAGATCGTCGCGTCGCTCGAGCAGTACCGCACCGCACGGCCGCGGACGCCCGAGCAGATGACATATCGCGAGCAGGAAGTGCGGCGACTCGATGCCGAAGAGATCGAGCGTCAGCGGCTCGATGCCGCGCTCGACACCAATCGCCTCACGGGCCCACTCACCGTGGCGTTGACGGCGGCCAAGGCGTCACTGGCCGCGCTCACGCCAGACGAGCAATCGAGCCCGGCCTGTCATCTGCCAGACGCCAGGGATATCGGCCCACATCCGGTCGCGACGGGATCCGGCTGCCGGCCGATCGTGTCGATGACCCGATGGTACAACCCGGCGTTGCCAAGAACGACTCCGCAGCTCCTGTCGATCGAGCGTTACTGGTTGTCCGCTCGTGAGACGAAGACATTTGGCGACGCCGTACGCCCCTACTATCGCCTGAACGCCGCGAGCGTCGAGGCACTCGACTGGAAACAGATTTCGACGACGTTCCTCAAGTAGCGCGGAGCCCCTCGCTATGAAGCCGGCAGACATCCAGGTAGAACGGCTGGCGGTGAGCGACCTCGATCGGGCGAGAGTCTTGTTCGCAATGATGGCCGGCGTGTTCGAGACCGACGCAGAGCCTCTGAGCGACCGCTACCTGACCGACCTTCTGGCGCGCCACGATTTCTGGGCGCTGTGCGCGTCAATCGATGGACACCCGGTCGGCGGACTCACTGCGCACACGCTGCCGCTGACCCGTGCCGAGGTGTTCGAGCTGTTCATCTACGACATCGCGGTGAGGCCCGAGTTCCAGCGCCAGGGGATCGGTCGCCGGCTGGTGGCGGCGCTGAGGAGCCTCGGGGCCGAGAGCGGCATCAGCGTGGTGTTCGTGCCGGCGGACAACGAAGACACCCACGCCCTCGACTTCTATCGGGCGCTCGGCGGCACGCCGGCGCCCGTCACCATCTTCACGTTCTCAGACGACGAGTAACGCCCGAGCGCGTTACTGCGTCAACGCTACTGCTTCAGAATCGTCAGATTGCCGATGAACATCCGGTCGTTCTCGGCGAAGGTCCCCCCATGATTCAGCGACAGCGCGTTGAACGCCAGCGCGGCCGGGATCGCTTTCTCTGATTCGAAGATAAGCGCCTTGTTGATGAACACCTGCAGCCGTTCGCCCTCTTTCGTGATCGTCACGGCAGCGGTGGCCTGAGCGCCATTCGAGAAGCCGGGGACGGTGAACCACTTGGTGCCATTCAGGTAGCCCGGCGCGGACGGAAACTGCGTTTCGAGCACGGCCTCGCCCGCAGCAGTGCCGGATCCAGGACGCAGACGCAGGCTGAGGAACGCCGCGGCGCGCCCGGCCGCGGCGGCACTCGAGAGTGTGAACGTCATGCCGCGTGCGCCCCAGGTGTAAGCATTCGAGGCGATCAGGTCGTAGGAGACGGCAAAGTCGCGAGGTAATGGCATCGTCAGGCGGGCTGGCGTCAGCGTGAATCCGCTGGTCTGCATCCAGCGGCCCGCTGCGCCGTCGAGTGCGGCGACGGTGCTGGACGCACCGGCATTGTTCAAGGTGCTCTTCCAGCCAATGGGCGCCTTGCCGAGGGGCGTCGTGGAAAAGTCGTCGAAAAAGTGCACGGCGGGATCGGCCGCACGCGCCGTGCTGGCCTCGGACGCCGCCACCGTTTCGACGGGGACGGTCGCCGCCGGATTGCGGAGTGGTGCATACGGTCGGCCTTTGACCTTTTCGGGCGCGAAAAAATAATCGCGGACGTATTCGAAGTCGAAGTTGTTGATCACGGCATCGTGCAGCCGCTTGACCGTGGGATCGTTCAACTGGGCGGTCCAGGAGACGACGATCCACTGCGGCCCGCCGGTCTTGCAGAGTTCGGCCACCGCCGGGTCCACCTTGTACACAGGAATGCGACGGCTGCCGCCGGTCCGCAGGAACGCATCCTCGTAGTTCTCGAGCGAGATGTCCGGTTCGGCGGTGCTGATCTCCGCGATCTCCTGCAAGCGGTCCTT
>CADEEX010000011.1:3854-25857 GCA_902826465.1 uncultured Acidobacteriota bacterium | reverse complement strand
GCAGCGATTCGATCGGTCCTGACGCAGGCCATTACCAGACACGCCGCGGCCTATCGCTCGTCGCGCTTCCGCGTGTACGACCGCGACGGCGCACGCTGTGTACGCAGCGGCTGCGATGGCACGATCATCCGCATCACGCAGGCAGGACGGTCAACGTTCTACTGCCCGTCCTGCCAGAAGTAGCAGCTCCGGCCCGTCAGTGGCTTCGGTGCGGCGATCGCAGTTCGTGTGTCTCTCCGAGCTTCGGCTCGTCACCGGTGATCCAGCCCTTGACGAGTTCGAAGAGAATCACCGGGCGTGGCTTGTTCACCTCGAGGAACGTCGCCGCATGCACGTTGACGCCGATGAGCACGATTCGTGGGTCGTCTGCCGTGCCGTGCCTCGCGTCTCCTTCCTTCTGGAACCAGAAGCTCCAGTCGGGTGAGTACAGTTCATGAATTTTGGCGCGGTCTCGCGACACGATCGCCGTGCCGGACACCGACACCCACGATTTGTCGCGGTCGCGGTAGTACGCCAGATTGACGTGGGGATCGGCCTGCAGGTTGACGACCTTGCGCGTGTCTTCGGCCGTGACAAACCACAGGTCCGCACCGGCGGCACGCTTCTGGTTCGCCATCGGTCGCGACTGCAGATGGCCATCATCACGCCGCGTCGTCATCATTGCCATCTCGATGTCTTCGACGAGCGCGTAGAACGTTTCGAGTTCGCTGTTCATCATGCCCCCTGTGAGTGTCAGTCGATGCTGGCGCTTTGCACCTTCACCAGCCGTGGTTTCGCGACGCCAGGTTTCGCCATTCGCTGGCGTCGTGTCGGTCGCTTGCGCTCCTTGAACGGAGGAATGGGCACGGCCTTGCCGGTCTCGGCCGACTGGTAGAGCGCCTGCACGATGCGGACATCCTGCATCCCCTCTTCGCCGGATGGCTCCGGCTGACGGTTCTTCAGGATGCAGTCCGAGAAGTGCAGCAGTTCCGGCGCAAACTGATCGCGCGTGGCGCTGCGCACGCGCTTCGCCTTGCCGCCGATGGTCATCGTCCATGCGAGAGGTTCGGCGTACTCGTAGGCAGGGTCGAGACGCAGATGACCCTTGGTGCCGACGATCTGATACGTCGCGACGTCGGCGGCATTGAAACTGGTGACGAACGAGGCAACACGTTCGCCGTCGAAGCGCAGAATGCCGGCCGTCGACTCGTCAACCTCGGCGAGTCTGGCGAGGCCGCTATTCACCGCCATCGCGACGACCTCTTTCGGCTCAGCTCTGAACAGGTAGCGGGCGGCATTGATGCAATACACGCCGATGTCGTAGAGCGAGCCACCACCATGCGCCTTCTGAAGCCGGATGTCGCCTTTCCGGACAGTCATTGAAAATGATGAATTGAAGAACTTCGGCTCACCGATGGCGCCCCGCCGCACAAGGTCGATGGCGCGGAGGTTCAACTCTTCGAAATGCAGGCGGTAGGCAATCATCAGCTTGACGCGATTGGCACGGCACGCCTCGAGCATGGTTTCGCACTCGTCGACCGTGACGGCCATCGGCTTCTCGCAGAGCACATGAACGCCCGCGCGCGCTGCTCGCACCGTGAACTCGGCGTGCTGCGAGTTCGGGAGCGCGATGTAAACGGCGTCGACCTCCTTCAGGCATTCGTCATACTGCTCGTAGGAGTAGGCCGCGACCTTGTACCGCCGGCCGAGCTCGCGCCGCTTCGTGCGGTCGCCACTGACGATGGCGACCAACCGCGAGTTGGCCCTGGCATGGGCAAACGCCGGCAGCACCGCCACCTGAGCGATGTGACCGAGACCGACCACGGCGTAGCGAATAGCGCGCTCAGTGCTGGAGCAAGAATGATGTTGCGGTCGCACGGGCGACCACTATGCAAGCAGGAGTCCGCTTTCAGGACTGCCGTGCTATCGGGCGGCGGCGACGTTGATCACGCTGTCCCAGCTGAATCGGACGAAGCGATAGAGTTCGCTTTCGAGAATCCGTTCCTGGTCGCTGTGCGCACCAAACCCGAGTGGACCGTCTTCGAGATCGGCGGCGGCCGCCGTGCCGTAGCACTGAATGCCTTTGGCACGGAGGTATGACATGTCGGTAGCGCCCGTGCTCATCTGTGGGATGACGACGGTGTCGTAGTTCTGTTTGATCGCCGTTTCCAGGGCTCGAAACGCGTCGGTGTCGAGGCTCGCACTTGGGGCATTGGGACGTACGTCGCGCTCGGCGTAGGCCACGTTCACGGCCGGATCGTTCACCACCTTCCGAACGGCTTCGAGGAACGCCGCCGGATCGTCGCCGGGCACGAGGCGCACATCGAGGGTCGCCTTGGCCTCGGATGGAATGACATTCACCCGGTAGCCACCCTGGACGATCGTCGGAGAAATCGAACTACGCAGCATCGACGCGTGCTGGGGTTCGTTCCTGGCGAAGTAGTCGACGGCGGCTCCGGCCGCGGCCGAGTCCGGATCAAGGACGGCGCGATAACGGGCGGCATCCTGCGGCGTGGAGATCGCCGCGAGGCGTGTGAAATAGGCGCGCGTCGTCTCGTTCAACACAATCGGCGTCTTCCACATCGCTGCGGCAGCGACCGCCGCCGAGAGATGCACGATCGCGTTGCCCTGCAGCGGCACCGACGCGTGTCCGGACACTCCTGACGCCGTCAGTTCGATCGCGTGCGGGATCTTCTCGGCCGACTGCAGCTGAGCGCGTTCTATCCGACCACCCACTCGCGTGAACGCACCGCCCTCCGCAAAACAGAACTCGGCGTCGATGTCGGCGTAGTGTTGCGCCACCATGTGCTGGATGCCGACGCGGGTCGACCCCTCTTCACCCGCTTCCGCGAGAAAAATCACGTCGCGATCGAGTGGCACGCTGAGACGTTTCAACTGCAGCATCACCATCAGGAACGCGGTCACGTGCGATTTGTCGTCGCGCGTGCCGCGTCCGTACACATACCCGCCGTCGCGGGTCGCGCTGAACGGTGGGAATTTCCACTTCGACGGGTCGACGGTCACGACATCGGTGTGCGCCATCAGCAGCAGCGGTCGTTTGCGGCCGTTGCCTGTCAGGCGAGCGACGACGTTGACGCGGTTCGGTTCAGACTCGAACAGCTGTACCGGCACGCCTTCCGCTCGGAGCGCCTGCGCCACATACTCGGCGACCGCCTTCTCGTTTCCCGGCGGATCGCTGCTGTCCATGCGCACGACCGACTGGAAGTGGCGGAGGGTTTCGGCTTCGAGGCCGGACCAATCCGGTTGACGCCGCGCCTGCGCCATCGTCAGGGTCGAGGCAGCAGCACAGGCGGCGATGGCGAGCGTGAACCTGTTTCTCATGGTGCGCTCCTGCCCTGCGGCGGTGAGGGTCGGTCAGCCTTCGGATTCTGTCGGATTCGCCAGCTCGCGTTTGAGCCAGGCGCGCGCGTGCGTCCAGTCGGCCTCAACGGTGCGGACCGACACCTCGAGGTGCTCGGCGACTTCCGGCACCGACATGCCGGAGAAGAAACGCAGCATCACCACCTGGGCGGCGCGGGGATCAACAACCTCGAGGCGCGTCAGTGCCGCTTCGATCGTCAGCAGATCCTCGATGGGCAACCCATCGGTGTTCGCCGCCTTGAGCAGGTCGTCGATCGCCACGTGCGCCTGGCCGCCGCCGCGCTTCTGCCGCTTCTGATGGCGGCCGTGATCGACGAGCAGTCGCCGCATCGCCTGGGCCGCCAGCGCCAGGCCGTGCGTACGTCCCTGCCAATGCACACCGCGCTCGTTCTGCAGCTTCATCCAGGCCTCGTGCACGAGCGCCGTGGGTTGCAGGGTGTGGTTCTGCCGCTCGCGTCCGAGGTAGCGGCGCGCCTGCTTGCGCAGTTCGGCGTACATGAGCGGAAACAGTTCGCCCGGCTCCGCCGGGCCGTTGGCAGCCATGAGAAAAGCTTACGCGATCTCGCGTGCGGAGAAGACGCCGCCCGGCTAGGGCAAGCGGGCGCGTTCGCGTCTGGCGTCCGTCAGCGGCGCCAGGCGGTCGTCAGCTTCGGCCCACTCGGTCAGAAACGCATCGTAGTGACGACGGGCCAGGGCCACATCGCCCTGTAACACCGCGGCACGGGCGCGACCGATCTGCGCGAGCGGGTACAGCATCCGGTCAGCCGCTTCTCCGCGGCGGTCGAGAATACGCTGAAACTCTCGGGCGGCACCATCGGCGTCCTTCAGCAATAAGTGAGCGCGGCCCCGTAGGAAGGGCGGCCAGAATTCCGCGGTCGGTGCCCCATCGAAGGGGCGCACCGGTTCGAGGAGCGTCAGGGCTCCGGCGGCGTCCCCTCGTTCGAGCGCGAGGATGGCCCTGGTCACGGGGATGGCCAGGGCCGTGGTCAGGATCGCCTCCGGCAGGCGACGCTCAAGTTCGGTCAGGAGGGCGGCCGCCCGATCGGCGGCACCGCATAACGCCAGCACACGACTGGCGCGCTCGAGCGTGAAGTTGTCGCGGCTCAGCGCCATCGCCTCATCGGCCTCGCGACGGCCCGGTTCGCACTGACCGACAAGCGCATGTGACTCGGCGTCCTCGACGACATAGGTGGCCGCGAGTTCGTCGAGTCGATCGCGCCGCACCGCCTGGGCGCCGTCGCGGAACGCCCGGTGCGCCACCGCCATGCGACCGGAAAACGCGTCGACTCTGGCCTGCCAGTCGTTTGCCCAGACCGAATTCGGCTGCTGGACCGCTTCATCCAGGTGACGCTTCATCTCCGACACCTGGCCTTCGATGAACGCGATCAGGTACGACCAGTGCGCCTGGCCGATGAAGTAGCGCTGATCGAGTCGCGCCTGCGACAGCACCGCCTTCGCGTCCTCATAGCGACCGAGGGCGATGAACGACCCGGCCAGGTTCTCCGGGGGCGCAACCGATTTCGGGTCGAGCCGAATCGCTTCGCGCAGCGGTGGAATCGACGGCTCGAAACTGCCCAGGGTCAGCATGGCGAAGCCGAGGCTGTTGAAGGCCAGCGACTCGCGTGGATAGGTCGCCGTCCATGAGCGTGCGAGATCGAGCCCTTTGTCCCACGCCTGCTCGGCGTCGCGGTAATAGCGCCACGCAATGAAGAAGCGCTCCCGTTCACTGACGCGGTCGCGCAGCTGGAACGCGCGGCGGGAGAGCTCCGGTGCGAGCGCCGACTGTCCCATGTTGGCGTACATGCCGGACAACATCGCCTGCGCCAGCGCAAAATCCGGATCCAGGTCGATCGCGCGCTTCAGCTGCGGAATCGATTCGCGGCTCGGATTCATCCGGCCTTCGTCGAGCGCCTCCGCATACGCGTGCAGTGCCTCGAGCGACGACGTGGTGGCCCGTGGCAGCGGCACGTCGAACCGCTGAATCGACGCCAGCGACTCGCCAAGCTTCTCGCGCAACCGTGTCGCGGCGTGGCCCAGCGCCGCGAGCACGTCTTCCTTGCTGCCCGCCTCACTCTGTTCGCGCGCCATCACGTCGCTCGTGACCGCATCGATCGCCTCGAGGGTCACGATGTAGTGCGCACCAATCCCGCCGATCGCACCGGCAATCACCGCCTTCAACTGTTCGCGGGCGGCGATCTCGCGCGCCGTGTCACGCGAGATTGGTTCGCCGCCCTGACGGTTCATCAGTCGCAGCGTGTCCTGCACACGATCGTCGGCAAACACCTTGAGAAAGGGCGATTGTTCCAAGGCAACAGCGAGCGCCACCTTCAGCGTCCCGTCGAAGACCGGCTCCCCCGTGGTGTTGGCAAAATCGGCGAGCACGATGGTGTCCTGCGCCCCGAGTCCGGCGCCGCCCCTCGTCGACAGCAGCAGGACGACCAGCGCCACCCCGGCAAGGACGCCGAGCGCGATCGCCGCGGCCAGCCAGCGCCGCGACGCCGCCCCCGCGCCGGCGGGCGTGTCGCCGTCAATGGTGTCGGCCATGGCGGCCGCTGACGCCGGTCGCAGTTGTGGGTCTGGTGACAGGGCCTGAAGAATGGCGCGCTCGAGACCCGGGCTGATCCCGGCGATCACCGTCGACGGGCGCACCGCGTGGTCGCTCCGAGCGCCATCCTCAGACGGATGGTGGCCCATGATCAGCTCGTAGAGCACGACACCAAGCGCGTAGAGATCGGTCTGCTCCGACAGCGCCGCCCCGGCCACCAGCTGCTCCGGCGCCATATAGCCGGGTGTGCCAATCAGCGTGTGCCGCGGCGTGCTGCTGCGCAGTACCGCGATGCCGAAGTCGGTGATCACGATGCGGCCACGCGCGTCGACCAGCACATTGGCCGGCTTGAGATCACGGTGCAGCACGCCCTGCGCATGCGCGGCCGTCAGCCCGTCGCACAACTGTCTGCCGATCTCGATCACGCGTTCCACCGGCAGGCGGCCGGCACGGCGAAGCAGCGTGGCCAGGTCTTCGCCCTCGACGAGCTCCATCGAAAAGAAGACGCGTCCATCGGACTCGCCAACATCGAAGACACGGCAAACAGCGGGATGCGTGATCTGGCGCGCCAGACGCACCTCGTTCATCAAGCGCGTCCGTGAATGCCCGCTGGTCGCATGCAGCAGCTTCAGGGCCACGGGCGTCTGCAGCACCAGATCGTCGGCGCGCCACACGTCGCCCATGCCGCCGCGGCCAATGCGCGCGACCAGGCGGTAGCGTTCGGCGAGGACCTCGCCCGGCGCCAGACGCGCGCGTTCTGGATCGTCAGGCGTGCGGGGCGTCGTCATGGCCGCGCCCCTGCAGCCGTCTGCCGCGGCAACCGCGCGAGTTCCTGACGCGCCTCGATGAGCGGCGTCAGGTCGGCATCAGCGTCTTTCCAGGCGTCGATCAACGACGTGTATTCCTGGCGGGCCAGCGCCACATTCCCGGCCATGGCCGCAGCACGGGCGTGTCCGAGATGCGCGAGCGGATAGAGCGGACGGTCCGGATGGAAACCGCGATGGTCGAGAATGCTCTGGAACTCGATGGCCGCGCGCTCCGGTTGACTGAGAGCCAGGTAGGCACGGCCGCGGGTGAATGCCGGCCAGTACTCGGCGCTGGCGGCAGTGTCGTAACGTCGCACCCCGTCGAGCAGTGTCAGCGCGCCGGCCGGATCGCCTCCTTCGAGCGCGAGCACCGCCCGGGCGACCGGCACGTCGAGATCCCTGGTCAGTGTCGCGTCAGGAAAGCGCCGGGCCAGATCGTCCAGAAGCGTCTCGGCCTCTCGACGGGCACCGCACAGGGCCAGGGTGCGGCTCGCACGCTCGAGGGTGAAGTTATCGCGGGTCAGCAGCAGGGCCTGAGTCCACAGTCGGCGGGCGTCGCGGCAGCGGCCACCTACCGCGAGCGCCTCGGCGCCTTCGATAAGATGCGTTGCGGCGAGTTCATCGAGCCGCCTGGCCCTGAGGGTGGTCGCGCTCTGTTCGAATCCGGCCATCGCGGTCGTCAACCGGCCGCTGAACGCATCGATCTTCGGCTGCCAATCACCGGTGACCGCCCCATTGGGTTGCTCGCGGGCCTCGCTGAGCAGCCGGTTCATCTCCGCCAGATTGTTCTCGAGGAACGCGATCAGGTAGGCGCGCTGGGCCTTGCCGAACGAGTAGCGTTGCCCTTGCCGGGCCGTGGTCAGCACGCGCTTCGCCTCATCCAGCCGCTGCAGCGCGGTCAAGGCCACGGCAAGGTTCTCGGGCGGCGCGACCGAACGCGGCTCGAGCGCCATGGCATGCTGCAAGGGTTCAATCGCGGCGGCGACGTCGCCGAGCGTCAGCAGGGCCAGGCCAATACTGTTGAACGCCTGGGAATCGCGTGGGTAGGTCGCGGCCCACGAGCGGGCCACGTCGAGGCCTTTCGTCCACGACTGTTCGGCGTCGCGATAGTAGCGCCACGAGATGACAAAGCGCTCCCGCTCGCTGACCCGATCGCGCAACTCGAAGGCGCGCCGTGAATGTTGCGGTGCCAGAGCCGTGAGTCCGAGGTTGGTGTAGGTGCCAGACAACATCGCCTGCGCCAGCGCGAAGTCGGGATCGAGTTCGATGGCGCGCCGCAGTTGCGGGACGATGTCGCGGGTCATGTTCATGCGACCGTTGTCGAGCGCCAGGGCGTAGGCGTTCAACGCCTCGAGCGATGCGGTCGTTGCCCGTGGTAGGGGCGTGTCGAAGCGCTGCACCGACGCCAGCGACTCGCCGAGTTTCTCGCGGAGCCTGGACGCGGCCGTGCCAAGAGCACCGAGGACGGCTTCCTTGCTCAACGCCTCCGACTGATCGCGAGCCATCACGTCGCCGCTCTCGGCGTTGACGGCCTCGAGCGTCAGCACGTAGTGCGACCCGAGCGAGGCAATCGACCCGGCGATTAGCGCCTTGAGCTGCTCACGCTGCGCGACCTCGCGCGCCACGGTTCGCGTCAGTGTCTGATCAACCGGCTGCTGCATCAGGCGGAGGGCTTCGCGAACCCGCTCATCCGAGAATACCTTGAGGAACGGCGATTGCTCGAGGGCCACCGCCAGCGCCACCTTCAGCGCGCCGTCGAACACCGGTTCGCCGGTGCTGTTGGTGAAGTCGGCCAGCACGATCGTGTCCTGCGCACCGAGCGATGTCGTGCGCCGTGACGACATCAGCATGGCGACCAGGCCCACACCAATGACAACACCGAGCGTCATCGCCACGGCCAGTCGACGCCGCGAGGCGGACGCACCTGTGGAGACGAGCCCTTCAATGGTGGTGGCCATCGCCGACGCCGACGCGGGCCGCAGTTGAGGCTCCTGCGACAGCGCCTGGAGGATCGCGCGCTCGAGCCCTGGGCTGATGCCAGCCACGACGGTCGATGGCCTGACGGTGTCGTCGCGCCGCGTCCCATCCGCATAGGGATGACGGCCGACGGCCAGCTCGTACAGCACCACCCCGAGCGCATAGAGGTCGGTCTGTTCCGTCAGCGGCGCACCTGGCACCAGCTGTTCCGGCGCCATATAACCGGGCGTGCCGATCAGGGTATGACGCGGTGTGCTGCTGCGCATCACCGCGATGCCGAAGTCGGTGATGACGATGCGGCCGCGCCTATCGATGAGGACGTTCGCCGGCTTGAGATCGCGGTGCAGCACGCCTTGCGCGTGCGCGGCACCCAACCCCTGGCACAACTGACGGGCGATCGCGATCACACGTTCCATCGGCAGTCGGCCGGCGCGTCGAAGGAGCGTGGCCAGGTCTTCGCCTTCGACGAGTTCCATCGAGAAGAAGACGCGGCCATCGGAGTCGCCGACGTCGAACACGCGACAGACCGCAGGATGGGTGATCTGGCGCGCCAGCCGGACTTCGTTGATCAGCCGGGTGCGCGCCTGTTCCGTCGTCGCATGCAGCAGCTTCAAGGCCACCGGCGTTCGCAGGACGAGATCGTCGGCGCGCCACACGTCGCCCATCCCGCCGCGACCGATGCGCGCCACCAGACGGTAGCGATCGGCGAGCAGATCGCCGGGCGCGAGCAACAGGGGCTCTGCGTCCTCGGGAGTTCGCGGCGTCGACACGCTACGGCAGCCGCTGCCGCTCGAGGCGCGCCGCCACAAGCGGGGCAAGGTCGCGGTCGGCGTCCTTCCACAGGCCGAAGAACCGGTCGTAGACCGCCTTCGCCCACTCCGGATTGCCGCTCATCTGCGCGGCGCGCGCCAGCCCCAGGTGCGACAGCGCATAGAGCATCGAATCGGGATCGGCGCTTCGGCGATCAATCACCGCCTGGAACTCGGCTGCGGCGCCGGTCACGTCCTTCAACTGCAACCGCGCCAGGGCTCGCAGGTACGAGGGCCACAGCTCAACGCGAGGGGCCAGCTCGTACGGACGCATCGCGTCAAGGCGTTCGAGGGCGACGGCAGCCGCGCCGGTACTCACCGCCGCGGCCACCACCGTGACTGGCAGCGCCGCAGAGACGGTGAACGTGGCCTCGCTGAACCGGCGGGAGAGTTCAGAGGACAACTGACCACGCACACCCTCGTCGCGACAGAGGGCTGCCGCCCGGCTGCCACGCTCGAGCGTGAAGTTGTCGCGGCTCGACGACAGGGCGGTGGTGAGTTCGCGTCGGGCAGCGTCGCACTGCCCCACGATGGCGTGCACCTCGGCGTCTTCGACGCCCAGTTGCGCCGCCACTTCGTTCAGGCCGTTCTGTTGCGCCATCTGAATGCCGGTGCGGAAGTCGTCGTGCGCGGCGTTGACGCGTCCCGAGAACGCCAGCGCGTGGGCCCGGACGCCGTAGGCGGTGACGTCCCGTGTCCGACTCCACGCCTCCCACTGCTCGGCCATCCGTGCAGCGTCGTTCGCCATGAACGACAGCGTGTACGACAGCCGGCGAGTGGCCGACGACTGCACGTTGCGATCGCCCGCCTGCTGCAGCGTGGCGCGGGCCTCATCGAGGCGATTGAGCGCAATCAGCGCGGTCGCGAGATTGCCGTACGGCGCCGACAGCACCGGATCGAGACGAATCGCTTCGCGGAACGGCGCAAGAGACGCCTCGAAGCGTCCGAAGCGAAGCAGTGCCGTGCCCAGGCTGTTGAAGGCAAAGGCTTCACGCGGATAGGCCGCGGTCCAGGCCCGCGTCAGATCGAGCGCCGCATCCCAGTTCTGCGTCGCGTCACGCTGGTAGCGGAACGCAATGAAGTAGCGCTCACGTTCGCTGACGCGCTCGCGCAGATCGAAGGCGCGCCGGGCGAACTCCGGGGCGAGCAACGTCTGGCCGGTGTTCGAATAGACCGTCGCCAGAAACGCCAATGCCATCGCGAACTCGGGATCGAGCTCGATGGCGCGCTTCAGGTGAGGAATCGCTTCGGGACGCGGATTGGCGACGCCGTGATCAAGCGCGAGCGAGTAGGCGTGCAGCGCCTCGAGCGACGAGGTGGTGGCCCGAGGCAGGGGCGTGTCGAACTTTTCGACCGACGCCAGCGATTCGCCGAGCGTGCCGCGCATCTGCGAGACGGCGGTGCCGAGCGCCGTCAGGACTTCTTCCTTGCTGGTCACTTCCACCTGCTGCCGCGCCATGGCGTCGCCGGTCTGGGCATTGATCGCCTCGACCGCAATCACATAGTTGCGTCCCAGCCGGGCGATGGACCCTGCCACCAGCGCTTTCAACTCCTGACGCTGGGCAATCTCGCGCGCGATCGGCCGCGTCACCGGCTCGTCAGCGGAGCGCCCCATCAAACGTAACGTTTCACGCACGCGGTCGTCGGAAAAGACACGGAGAAACGGCGACTGCTCGAGCGACACGGCCAGCGCCACCTTGAGCGCGCCGTCGAAGACGGGCTCGCCGGTCGTGTTGGTGAAATCGGCAAGCACGATGGTGTCCTGCGCGGTCAGCGTCGGCAGCATCTGTGGGACGAGCGTCGACGCGACCGTGAGCAGACCACCGATGGCCGCGGCGAGAACGGCCACGGCCGCCAGCCATGTCCACGACCGCGTGCCCGTGGCCGGGGCGTCGAGCGACTCGAGCCCTTCGGCCATGGCCACCGCGGATACCGGCCGATCGAGCGGGTTGGTCGAGATCGCACTCAGAATCGTTCGCTCGAGCGCCGCGGGAATGTTCTGTAGACGCCGCGACGGACGCTGCGGGTCGGTGCGGCGCAGGCCGCGATCGAACGGGTGCTGGCCCACGAGCAGTTCGTAGAGCACCAGACCGAGCGCGTAGAGGTCGGTCCGCTCCGTGAGCGGTGCACCGTCGGTCATCTGCTCGGGCGCCATGTAGGCCGGCGTGCCGATCAGCGTGTGCCGACGCGTGTCACTGCGAGGTACCGCAATGCCGAAGTCGGTGATCAGGACGCGTCCGCGGTCGTCGATGAGAACATTCGCCGGCTTGAGATCGCGATGCAGCACGTTCTGCGCATGCGCGGCCGCCAGGCCTCCACAGAGTTGCTTGCCGATCTCGATGACCCGCTCGGTCGGCAGGCGGCCGACGCGCTTCAGCAGCGTCGCCAGATCCTCGCCCTGCACGAGCTCCATCGACAGGAACACCTGTCCACCGGATTCGCCGACGTCGAAAACCCGGCAGATCGCGGGATGCGTGATCTGACGCGCCAGTCGCACCTCGTTGACGATGCGGTCACGCGCGTCGGGGCCATCGAGGTGAATCAGTTTCAGGGCGACCGGCGTGTTCAGCACCAGATCGTCGGCACGCCATACGTCGCCCATACCGCCGCGACCGATTCGGGCGATCATCCGGTACCGGCCGGCGAACATTTCGCCGGCGGCAAATGGCAGGTCGGAGGCTTCGATGCCGGCGAGCGAATCGTCGCCTTGCGAACCATTCGATGCCTGATCCGAATGGAACGCCAGCAGCGACTCAACCTCGAGCCGCAGCTCCGCGTCTGTGCCGCAGGCCTCGGCCAGGAAGGTGTCGCGCTCCTCGAGCGGGCGCGCAAGTGCTTCCAGAAACAGGTCTTTGGCGTGCTGGTGAAGCGATGACATTGGCGTGAATAGCCAGTCGAAGTCTACCCGTCGAGCCCGTCGGCGTCGAGTGACTCGAGAGGACTTGAGCGACAGGTAGGAACCAGGGGTTGCGGGGTCTGCCCGCCGTCGTCGCGTTAGGGGGTATGACACTCGCTCTGGCGATGGCCGCGGCCGCCGCCGTTACAGCCGCCTTCGTCAGTGGCAAGGCCACCAGAGACGCCTTATTCCTTACCTCTCTAGATTTTACAGCGCTCCCGACGATGCTCATGGTGACGTCGGCGGTGTCGATACTGCTGGTCGTCCTCCACGCCCGGATCGCGCGGCACTTCCGTCCGGGCCGTCTGGTCCCCATGTTCTTTGGCGCCAGCGGACTCCTGTTCATTGCCGAATGGCTCTTCCGCGGTCGGGCGCCCTCGACGGCCGCCGTCGTGATCTACCTGCACGTGTCCGCCGCCGGGCCGCTGCTCGCCTCGGGCTTCTGGTTGATCGCCACGGAACGCTTCGACCCACGTGCCGCCCGCAAACGGTTCGGGCAGATTGCCGCGGCAGGCACTGCTGGCGGATTTCTCAGCGCCCTTGTGGCAGAGCGTGTCGCAGCCTTGTTCGGTGCGCCGGCGGTGCTACTGGTCCTGGCGGCGTTGCAGTTCCTGTGTGCCGGGCTGGTGTGGGCACTGGCCGCTGACGCCGACACCGGCCGCCCGGCCGACCCCACCGTGGCCGGCCTCGCGGCGGCGGTCTCGACGACAGACCTGGCCCGCAGCCGTTCTGCGTTTCTGACGATTCTCGAGACACCCTATCTGCGGCACCTTGCCGCGCTCGTGCTCTTTGGCACCACCAGCGCCGCACTGGTGGACTATCTGTTCAAGGCGCAGGCAGTGGCCACATTCGGCCGCGGCGATCACCTGCTCCGCTTCTTCGCGCTGTACTACGCCGCGACCAGCCTGCTCACCTTTGTGCTCCAGACCTCGTCGAGCCGGGCGATTCTCGACCGTTTCGGCATCGGCGTCACCACCAGTACGCCGTCGTGGGCGCTGCTGGCGGGAAGCCTCGGCAGCCTGATCTCCCCGAGCTTCGGCAGCCTGGTCGTCGCTCGTGGTGGCGAGTCGGTGCTCCGCAGTTCGTGGTTCCGCGCCGGCTACGAGCTGTTCTTCACGCCGATTCCGGCGGCCGAGAAGCGCGCCGCCAAGTCGCTCATCGATGTCGGATTCGATCGTCTCGGCGACGCCGTCGGCGGCGGACTCGTTCGCATCGTCACGCTCGGCGCACCCGCCCTGCAGTCGCCAGCCATTCTGTCGCTGGCCATGTGCTGCTCGGCGGTCGCGGTGTTCGCGGCAAGCCGGCTCAATCGCGGCTATCTGGGCACGCTGGCCAATAACCTGATCAAGCGTGGCCTGCCGGCCGGGCAGGCGCCGATTCGTCAGCATCGGACGACGAAGGCAATGGGTCGCGTGATGCGCAGCATCCACCATCGTGCGGTGAACCGCCACGCGGCTGACGCGAAGGTCTCCCACCGCACGACCACGAGCGTGATGCGGAGCCTGCTGACGCGCCACGGCCTCAACGACGCGCCGGACGACGCGACACGGGCCGTCGCCGGCCCGCGCGTCGACCGTGTGCCGATGGTCACCGGGAACGCCGTCCTCGACGCCGAACTGCGCGACATCATCAATCTGCGATCGCGCGATCGCGAACGGGTCACCGAGGTGTTGTCGCGGGCAGAGGGGCTGTCACCGACGCTCATCCCGCATGTGATCCCGCTGCTGGCGTGGGACGTCGTCGCCAACCACGCCATGTTCGCGCTGCAGAAGGTGGCCGAGGAACGGATCGGCCAGCTCGAAGACGCGCTGCTCGATCCCAACCAGGACTTCGCCGTGCGCCGGCGCCTGGCGCGTGTGTTCTCGATCGGCGTGTCGGCACGCGCGGCGGCGGGAGCGCTGCTCGGACTCGACGATGCGCGGTTCGACGTCCGCTTCCAGTCAGCCCGATCGTTGACGTCAATCCTCGAGAAGAATCCGCGTATCGACGTCGATCGCCAGCGCATCTTCAACGTCGTGCTGCGGGAGGTGGCCGTCAGCCGTCCGGTGTGGGAGAGCCGGCGGTTGCTCGACGGCGTCGCCAGTCAGTCGCCGCTCGATGCCTTCGTGCGGGATCGGGCCGGCGAGAGCCTGGCGCACGTCTTCACGCTGCTGTCGCTGGTCATGCCGCGAGAGCCACTGCAGATCGCCTTCCGCAGTTTGCAGACCGACGACGAGCACCTGCGCGGCACCGCCCTCGAGTATCTCGAAGGCGTGCTGCCACCGGAGATCCGCGAACGGCTCTGGCCGTTCCTGGAAGTGACCCCGGCCCGGCGCACCAGTCGTCCTCGTCAGGAAGTGATTGCCGAACTGCTCCGCTCGAACCACTCGGTCGTGCTCAACCTGGAAGAACTGCGCCGGCGATCGCCCGAGGCGACCGCCGAATCCGCAGGCTAGGCGCTCATGTCGTCACCTCGATTTCTTGAACCGTGCCGTACCGACTCGAACCCTGACTGCCGGCCGAGCACCATGTCGCTGCCGGCGTCGATGCTCTCGGAGCAGGTGCAGCGCGTCGCGATCGCCAGCCTCGTCGGCGTCGGCCTCTGGAGCTACGGTCTGACGATGGATGGCCTGGTCCGGCCATTGGTCATCGGCACCGAGGTCAAACTCGCAACGATCGTCATCGAAGCCACGTCGATCGTCAGCTGCGCGCTGATGTACCTGGTGACGCGCTACCTGCCGGCCGGCCCCCAGACGAAAGCCGATGCCGGTCTGCTGTTCTTTGTGGCCAACGCGCTCGGCGTGGCGCTGCTCAACAGCTGGGCACAGCCGCCGGTCGACACCTCGCGCCTGCTGTCGTGGAGCACGATCGTGATCCTGGTGTCGTCGATGATCATGCCGACGACGCCGAAGAAGACGCTGATCAGCGCCCTCATCGCGGCGTCGATGGATCCACTGGTCGTGTGGAGCGGCCACCTGCGCGGATTGCCGACCTTGTCGTTCGTCGAGACGATGGTCCTGTTCGCGCCGAACTATGCGTGCGCGCTGGTCGCGACGCTGCCAGCACGGGCACTGCAGCGCCTCGGCCAGCGACTGCGCCACGCGCAGGAGATGGGGAGTTATCAACTCGTCGAGCGCCTCGGACGCGGCGGCATGGGCGAGGTGTGGCGCGGCCGCCATCGCCTGCTGGCGCGGAGCGCAGCGATCAAGCTGGTGCGACCGGAACTGCTCGGGGCGGTCACGGCCGTCGAAGCGCAGAGCATGTTGCGCCGTTTCGAACGCGAGGCCCAGGCGACGGCGGCGCTGAGCTCGCCGCACACCATTCGGCTGTTCGACTTCGGCGTGACCAACGACGAGACGTTCTACTACGCGATGGAACTGCTCGACGGGCGCGATCTCGAGTCGCTGGTCAGGGAGTTTGGCCCGATTCCAGCCGAACGGGCGCTGTATCTCCTTCAGCAGGTGTGTCATTCGCTGGCGGATGCCCACGCGCGCGGCCTGATTCACCGCGACATCACGCCGTCGAACATCTATGTGTGCCGCATGGGGCTCGACTACGACTTCGTGAAGGTGCTCGACTTCGGTCTGGTTACCTACAACGACCGGCACGCCATGGAGCGGACGCTGCTCACCGGCGCCCAGATCACCACGGGCACGCCGGCCTTCATGGCGCCTGAGATCATTGACGGCAGCGTTGACCAGCGCGCCGACGTCTACGCGCTCGGGTGCGTGGCGTATTACCTGCTCACCGGGCAGCTGGTCTTCGACGCGGACACGCCGATCCGCATGTTCATCCAGCATCTGCAGGCCACGCCCGAGCCGCCGTCTCAGCGGACGGAGATGCCGATTCCGCGCGACCTCGAGGCGCTCGTGCTCGAATGCCTCGAGAAGGACCCGGCGCGACGCCCGCCGAATGCGATCGAACTGATGCGTCGCCTGCGCGCGTGCCTGCGAGGCCGCGACTGGAACAACGACGCGGCGCGTCACTGGTGGGAACTGCACCTCACGGAGCTGACCAGCACGCTGACCGCCGACGAAAACGGTCGCCTCGAGACGATCGCCGTCCGGTAGGCCGGTCCACAGGTGCACAGGTGCACAGGTGCACGGGTGCACAGGTGCACGGGTGCACAGGTGCACGGGTGCATAGGTGCACGGGTGCAAACGACGCGACGGCGACCGGCGTGGCGGCGGGTTCGTGGCGCCGACACCGTGAGAGCGAGCCGACGCATGGATCCGGAAGTCGGCGCTTCCGGGTGCGACCGGTGCTCGAATCAGCCGCTCGTCGTCCGCGCGATCGTCAGTGTGCGAGGGCTGAGCGACTTCCCGGCGCGCGCCCCGGTTCGGCGCCCCGAATCCGCCGATGCGACGGTCGGGTCCACAGGTGCGCGGGTGGAGCTTTGCGGGCTTTTGTCGTGTGTGGCGCGTTACCTGCCAGAACACGAAGGAGACCCGATGACTGCATTCACCGCCGACACGTCCACTCGCCCCGCCGCCAAGTCCTGGCTGGACCGCTCGCTCTCGATTTTCGCGGACGTGCGCGCCGGCGAAGGGGCGACTGCGGTACTGATGCTCGTCAACATCTTCCTGCTGCTCGTCTGCTACTCGGTCATCAAGACCGTGCGCGAGCCGCTCATCCTCCTTGGCGGCGGCGCCGAGGTCCGCTCCTACGCGGCGGCCGGACAGGCGGTGCTGCTGATGGGATTCGTGCCGCTCTACAGCTGGTTCGCCTCGCGGGTGAACCGCGCCAGGTTGCTGCTCGGAGTCACGCTGTTCTTCATCGTCTGCATCGAGCTGTTCTCGGTGGCCGTCGCGGCGAGCGTGCCGTATGTCGGCGTGGCGTTCTTCATCTGGGTCGGCATCTTCAACATGTCGCTGGTCGCGCAGTTCTGGTCGTTTGCCAACGACGTCTATACCAAGGACGCCGGCGCACGGCTCTTTCCGATCATCATGATCGGGATGACGGGCGGCGCGCCGCTCGGCTCGTTCGTGGCGGGCCGACTGTTCCGGCTCGGATTCGCCCCACAGGTCATCCTGCAGACGTCGGCGGTGCTGCTCACGATCAGTTTGCTGCTGTATCTCGTCATCAACCGCCGCGAAACCGTGAAGAGCCCCGAGCCGGAGGCGGCGTTGGCCGCTGGCGACGGCTTCAAGCTCGTCATCGGCAACCCGTATCTCCGCCTCATCGCCCTGCTCGTCGTTCTTCTCAACGTTGTCAACACCACTGGTGAATACATGGTGGCGCGGCTGCTGTCGCTCCACGTCAAGGAGCTCGCAATGGCCGACCCCACGTTCAACAAGCAAGCGTTCATCGGCGCCTTCTCAGGCGACTATCAGTTCTGGGTCAACGTGACCGCGTTCCTGCTGCAGGCGTTCGTCACCTCGCGGCTGGTCAAGTACAGGGGCCTCGCCGGCGTGCTGTTTGCCCTGCCGCTCATCGCCCTCGGCGGCTACGCCATCGTTGCCGCCGGCGCTGGCTTCTCACTCGTGCGCTGGATCAAGACCGCCGAGAACGCGACCGACTATTCGGTGATGAACACCGCACGCCAGTTGCTGTGGCTGCCGACCTCGCGTGAGGAGAAATACAAGGCCAAGCAGGCCATCGACACCTTCTTCGTCCGCGGCGGCGACCTGCTTTCTGCCGGTGTGGTCTTCGTTGGCACCACGATGCTGCACCTGTCGGTGCCGCAGTTTGCGATGGCCAACCTCGCGCTGACGCTGGCGTGGCTGACCGTCGCCTTCCTGCTCGCGAAGCCGTTCACGATGCCGAGCCTTCACGTCCGCCGCGCTGCCATGGGCGCCGCTGCGGTGGTGGCCTTGCTGGCGACGTCGTCGGCGGCGTCGGCCCAGCAGGTCACGCGTGAGGATCTGCACGCCGCCGAGAAGGCGGAGAAGGCCGCGAATCTGCATCCGCCACGCCCGGATGGACTCGAACGTCGCCTGTCGATGATCAACCATCTGTTCTCGGTCGAACGTCCGGTCTACATGGCCGTCGGCGGTCCCCTCGACGGCTCCGGCTTCGCGCTTGGACCAGGCGTCCGCGCTCGCTTCGGCGACACCGGCACCTTCGACGCACACGCCACCTACTCGCTGCGCAGCTACAAAGGCGCCGAAACCACGCTGGGCCTGCCCACTCGCGCCGAGGGACGGGTGAAGATGAACCTGCACGGCAGCTGGTTCGACGCACCGCAGGTCGCGTTCTTCGGTGTCGGCAACAGCTCGACGACCGCGGACCGCACCAACTTCGCCTACACCACCAGCACGGTCGGCGGCACGGTGAATCTCTCGCCGGCAACGCACGTCGCGGTTGACGGCTCGTTCGACTACCTGAACATCACCACTGGCGACACGACCGCTGGGCTGGCGCGCTTCACCGCGCTGACGCCCACCTACACCAAAGCCACGGTCTCTGCCGCCATCGACACACGGACGTCGCCGCTGTACTCGCGCCGCGGTGGTCTCTACAAAGTGGAAGTGTCCGACTATCGGCAGGCCAACGGCTCGCAGCACAGCTTTCGACGGGTTGACGCCGAGGTGCAGCAGATGATTCCGCTGCTGCGCGAGAACTGGGTGCTGGCGTTCCGCGCCCTGGCGTCCACCACCGACACGGCCAGCGGCAACGACGTGCCGCACTTCCTGATGCCCGACCTCGGTGGCAGCCGCATGTTGCGCGGCTACCAGGCGTTCCGCTTCCGCGACAACCACCGCATGCTGCTGACCGGCGAGTATCGCTGGATGGCGGGTCAGCTGGTCGACATGGCGCTCTTCGTCGACGCCGGCAAGGTCGCGTCGCAGCGCGCGGACCTGAACTTCGAAGACCTGACCATCACCCACGGCATCGGCCTGCGGATTCATACACCCGCAGCAACCGTGACCCGCATCGAGATCGCGCGCTCGAACGAAGGCACGCGACTGGTATTCGCCTTCAGCCCGAGCTTCTAACGGGTCCACGAGTCCACAGGTCCACTGGTGCACGGGTCCACTGGTGCACGGGTGCTTGGGTGCCGGGGGCTCGGGGCTCGGGGCTCGGGGCTGAAATAGTAGAAACATCCAATCAGAAGCCTGAGAAGCGCCGCCGCGAACCTGGTTCCGGCGGCGTTTCGCCGTTCAGGGCAGCTTCGCCACTGACCGGAGCAGCAACTGCAGACAGCAGAACACCGCTGTGAGCGGGCCGAGCGGGCCGGGCGGCGGTCAGGGCGTGTGGTGCAGCGATCGGGCGCGGGCGACAGCACACGGAGCGTGCGTGTCAGCGGTCAAGGCAGCGCTGTCAGTAAATCAGGGAGCCAGTGTCAGCGAACGAAGCGACGCTGTCAGCGGTCGGAGCGCAGCTGTCAGCAGACAGAACGGGCGTGTCAGGAGTTTGCACAGGCACTGCCAGTTCGAGGACATACGCTATCTGTTGTAAACAATGGACTTGCTTCGACAACTGACAGCGTGATCCCGCACGACGGCAGTGGCAGCGACAACCGCTGCCGCCCTCGACGCGAACCGTAACACGCTCGCGCATTGAACGCGCAGCCCGTTCCTCCTCACAGGCAGGCGCGCCGCATCCGCCGCCAGCCATCGCGGACCGTCGACCTATGACCCGTGCACCCGTGCACCTGAGCACCTGAACGTGTTGCGGCTTTTTGTGTCGCCCGACGCGTTAAGAGACAGCACGGGCGGCTCCCGCCCAGCGAGAAAAGGATTGAAGGTCATGACACGCTACACCCGCTTCCGAACCGCCGCCCTGCTCAGCGTCATCGGCGCGACCGCGTTCTCGACGATGCCCGGCACGGCCGCCCAGCAGAAGTTCATGCAGGACGACCCGATCGCCGTCGAGCGCGACAGTCAGGACGCCAGCGGCATGAAGCCGCACGAACCGAACCTGTTCGTGGACTTCGCCTACAACGTCATCGCCGGGCGCGGCTCCGAGGACGTCGTGCGCGCGAAGAACGTCAACACCATCGACGAAGTGCCCGACTCGAGCTGGTATACCAACCGTGCTGGACGCCTCGCGCTGACGCCAGCAGACGTCGCAACCGGGCCCAACACCACACTGGGACCAGCGACCGGGCCGTGGACGATTACTTCGTCGAAGAGCGACGGCGTGACGCCGGGCTTCACGGTGATCGACGCCAACGGCACGCGGTGGTTTCTCAAGTTCGACCCGCCAGGCTTCCGCGGCATGACGACGGGCACCGAAGTGACCGTCACCAAGTTGATGTGGGCACTCGGCTACAACGTGCCTGAGAACCACATCGCCTACATGCAGCGCGATCAGCTCGTCGTTGGTAACAACGCGAAGTTCAAGGCCGCTGGTGGCACCTCGCGTGCGATGAAACTGAATGACGTCGACCGGTTGCTCGAGAAAGTGAATCGCGAACCAAACGGCACGTATCGTGTCGTGGCCAGCAAGGCGCTCGAAGGACAGCCGATTGGACGCATCCGCTTCATCGGCACCCGCTCCGACGACCCGAACGACATCGTCGAACACGAACACCGGCGCGAGCTCCGCGGCTACGGCACGTTCGCGGCCTGGTTGAACCACGTCGACGCGAAGAGCATCAACTCGCTCGATTCGCTCGTGAAGAAAGACGGCAAGTCGTTCGTTCGTCACCAGCTGATCGACTTCGGGTCGGCTCTCGGCAGCGGCGCGCTGGAACCGGCCGAGTACTGGTCCGGTTCGCAGTACCTCATCGAACCGGCACAGATTGGTAAGCAGATGGTCGGCCTCGGCTTCATCCACCCGGCCTGGCACACCAAGGCGTTCTATGAATCCAGGTCGATTGGCCGCCTGCCACTCGAGAACGCCGGCTTCAATCCCGACGCGTGGAAGCCACGCGAGCCGGTGCGTGCGTTCCTCCACGCTCGCGAAGACGACAAGTTCTGGGCGGCGCAGAAACTGGCGACGCTGAGCACCGAGTTGCTGCGCGCCGCGGTCACCGCCGGCGACTTCGGCGACCCCGCCTCGGAAGCGTTCCTGGTGAAGGCCCTCGCAGAGCGCCGCGACGCGGTGCTGCGCGCTTACCTTCCCGCGGTGAACCCGATTGCCGACCCGGCGCTGAGCGCCGACGGCACCCTCACCTTCCGCAACGCCGCGGTAGACGCCGACGTCGCCAGGGCGCCGCGCGAGTATCAGGCGAGCTGGTTCGTGTATCACAACGCCGAGCGCGTGGCCGCCTCGATTGGCCGCAGCCGCGGCACCGACACCACGCTGCAGGCACCTGAAGCGCTGGCGACGGTCAAGGCAGAGTTCATCAAGGTGGAACTCTCCGCGACGAGCGAGCAGCACAGCGCATGGGCCAGCCCGGTGGACGTCTACTTCAAGCGCACCGACTCCGGCTGGCAGATGGTTGGCTTCGAACGGATGCCGGACCTTACGCTGACGCCGACGACCACAGACTAACCGGTCGTCCGCCAGGCGACCGCACGACTCCCACCTCTTTCCCTCCCTTCGCGCGAGCTCCCGCAACTGGATGCGGGGCTCGCGTCTTGCCGTTTGCGGGTTCTTCCACCAACTGGCGCGTTACACAGAGACACGTTGCAATGTGGCGATGTCGAGATGTGGGGATGTTGTGATGTCCGATGTCCGATGTCCGATGTGAAATGTGGAGGAACGTTGTGAGAACCCTGATTGCTGTCCTGTTCACCGC
>CADEEX010000011.1:0-3754 GCA_902826465.1 uncultured Acidobacteriota bacterium | reverse complement strand
GATGTGAAATGTGGAGGAACGTTGTGAGAACCCTGATTGCTGTCCTGTTCACCGCGCTCGTGGCGCTCCCGAGCACGCCGGCCTTCGCGCAACACGCGCCAAAGAGACCCGCGCCGATCACTGCGCTGATGTCTCCCGCCGATCGTCAGGCGACGGGCATCGACACGCTGACGCCGGCTCAGGTCGAGGCGCTCAGCCAGTGGCTCGACCACTACCGCGCCGCGGCCGAGTGGCTCGCGGTGACGCAGGCGCAGGGCGAAGACATGGTGGAACCGGCCGAAGAGCTCATCAAGACGGAGATCGACGGCGACTTCGACGGGTGGGTCGGCGACACGGTGTTCAGGCTTCAGAACGGCCAGGTGTGGCAGCAGATTGGCCCTTCGGCCAAGTACCTGTTCGCCCGGTCGCCTCGGGTCACCATCGAGCGGACCTATCAGATGCGCGTGGATGGCGTGACCGTCGAACTGCCGGTCAAGCGGGTGCGATAGGACGGTTCCGGGTTCCGGGTTCCGCGGTTCCGCGGTTCCAGGGTTCCACGGTTTCGGTGGACCCGAGGTTCCGCGGTTCGGTTCGGAATCGAGGTTCACTCATCGGAACCCTGGAACCCTGGAACCATGGAACCGTGGAACCCTGGAACCCTGGAACCCTGGAACGTGAAAGAGGTATTGACGTGGCCCCGGCCGAGGCGCAGGATCTGCAGCGTAGCGACCGGAATCAGGAGAAATCAGGCCATGTCGATGACACGAGGTTCGCGCGTCGGGCGGTGGTTCGGGCTCGTCAGCGTAATCGCCGCCAGCGCAACCGCCATTCCGGGTGCTCAGGCTCCCGCCACACCGCAAGTCACCTTCACCAAAGATATCGCGCCGATTTTTCAGCGCAGCTGCCTGCAGTGCCACAACCCCGACGGCGGCGCGCCAATGTCGCTGATGACGTATGAGGAGGCGCGGCCCTGGGCGCGCGCGATCAAGACGCGCACCGGCATGGGCCCGCGTGCCGGCATCATGCCGCCGTGGTTCGTCGAAAAGAACATCGGGATTCAGCGCTACAAATCGGACCCGTCGCTGAGCGACGCCGAGATTGCGACGATCGCGAAATGGGTCGACAGCGGCGCGCCGCGCGGCAACCCCGCCGACATGCCAGCCTCCATCGCAAAGGCGACCGGTGAAGACGGCTGGCTCCTGGGCAAGCCCGATCTGGTCGTCAAGGGTCCTGAGGTCGTTGTCCCAGGCGCCGCTCCCGACAGCTGGGGCGACGTGGGCGATGCACCAACCGGACTCATCGAAGATCGTTGGGTGAAATCGGTCGAAGTGCGCGAGGTCAACAACATCCCGCGCACTGAGGGCACCAAGACCGTGGGTGGCCGGTGGGTGTTCCATCACATGAACTACGAGAGTTCGGTGGAAGGGCAGGCCGGCACCAGCACAGCGTGGCCGATTCACGAGATCGGGCGAAACCCCGACGTCTTCCCAGACACGGCAGGCCGGCTCCTCGCCGCCAACTCGGTACTGCACCTCAATGCCTCGCACGTGCACGCCAACGGTCACGACACCAAGGCGCATCTCGAGTTCGGCTTCCGCTTCTTCCCCAAGGGCTATCAGCCGAAATACCGACGATCGGGCGTGCTGCTCGGCAACGGCAACGACCTCGACATCAAGCCGAACCAGGCCAGCCAGGAAATCCACGCCTTCCACACGCTTACCGAGCACACCAAGATCGTCGTGTTCGAACCGCATCTGCACGCGCAGGGCGTGCGCATGTGCCTCGAAGCCATCTGGGGCATGAACATTCAGCAGCTCACCTGCGCCGGCTACGACCACAACTGGGTCAAGCAGTACATCTACGACGACGATGCCGCGCCGATTCTGCCGAAGGGGACCATCCTGCATCTCGTCGGCTTCCTCGACACCACGGCTGGTAACAAGAACATGGCCGACGGGCGCAACTGGACCGGCGGCGGCCGCCGCTCGGTGGCGAACATGTTCATCGACCTTGGCTATTCGGTGCAGATGACCGAGGAACAGTTCCAGGAGGAGATGGCGACACGACGTGCGGCGATGAAAAGCCGGAACGAGTACGACCTCGGCTGCCCGCTTTGCTGGGCGCCGCCTGTCGTTGCGCCGGCGCCGGCACGAAGCACGGCTCAGGGCGGGAATCAGCAGCAATGAGGCACCTCCGCCGCTTCGCGGCGTCGATGGCTCTCACGCTGATCGCTGGGCTCATCGCAACGGTCACGGTCAGCGGTCAGACGCGCTTCTCGTATAACTCTGGCCAGCCGCTCGAGCCCGCTTACGAAGGGTGGATGCCGAACGCGGACGGGTCGTTCACGTTGTATTTCGGCTACCAGAACACGAACTGGCAGCAGGAGTTCGACATCCCCATCGGCGCCGAGAACGGTTTCTCGCCAGGGGCCGCCGATCAGGGGCAGCCCACGCACTTCTATCCGCGGCGCAACCCGTTCCTGTTCACGATTCAGGTGCCGAAGGACTTCGGGACGAAGGAAATCGTCTGGACCCTTACGGCGAACGGCGTGACGCGAAAAGCGTTCGGATCGCTCAAGACCGATTACCTGATCGATCCACAGGTGATCTCCACCGAAGTCGGCGGCGACAACGGCAGCCTCGCCAACGATCTGCGAACGAACCTCCCGCCGGAGCTGAAAGTGGACGGGCCTGCCGCACGAACGGTGAAGGTCGGTGAGCCGCTGTCGCTTGTAGCCATTGCTGGCGATCCAGACAACCTGCCGCCTCGTCGAGACGGCAAGGGGCAGCCGGGCGTCAGGAAGGCAGCGAGGCCCGAGGCGGCGCGCCGACCAGCGGCGCCAGCCAACAGTCCCGCCGTCGTTTACCGCCCACCGGTGTCAGTGGTCGCATCCGCGGGGCCTGGCTTGCACCTGTCGTGGACCGTCTACCGTGGCAAGGCATCAACGGTGACGTTCACGCCCGATCAGATGAAAACGTGGATGGACACGCGCGCCTACGGCAACTCGATGTGGTCACCGCCGTATGTGATCCCGGAGCCGCCGGCCGACGGGAAGTGGACCGCCGCGGTGAAGTTCCGCGAACCTGGCACGTACGTCCTGCGTGCCGTGGCCAGCGATGGCGCGTTGTTTACCTACGACAACGTCACGGTGACAGTCACTCCCTAACATTGTTTCGCCGAATCGATCACTGCCACAGAGACACAGAGACACGGAGTCTCTTGTTCTCTTACCAAGCCACTCAGTGCCTCAGTGCCTCTGTGGCTGTCCTTCGCAGGTGGAGGTTGCCATGAATCGAGCAACGATTTCGTTTTCACGGGCCACAGTCATGAGCGCCATTGTCGGCGTCGGTCTCACGGTGTGGGGCGCTGCTGTAGGCCCGGGCAACATCGTCGCGATGGCGCAGGGCCAGAGCAACTTCATGGGCGGCAACCCTTCGCGGATGCCGAGCGACAAGATCAGCACGCTGCGACTGAAGTTCCCCAAGGGAAGCCGATCGAACTGGCACAGTCACTCGTGGGGCCAGCTGCTTATGGCAGAAGAAGGCCACGGGCTGACGCAGGAGCGCGGCGGACGCGTTCGTGTCATCGGGCCCGCACAACCGTGGTTCACCAAAGCGGGCGTTGAACACTGGCACGGCGCGGCGGTCGACGAAGACCTCGTGCAACTGACCATCTACGAGGGCGACGTGAAGTGGCTCGAACCGGTGCAGGACGCCGAATATCGCGCGACGCCGCAGAAGTAGCCAGCGTGAGATCATCGCTCGTCGCCGCAGTC
>CADEEX010000010.1 GCA_902826465.1 uncultured Acidobacteriota bacterium | reverse complement strand
TTCACGCCGGCGCGCCCAGGCTCGAGGCGTTTCGCCCGAGCGTCGAGTATGCCGACGAGCGATCAGCAGGATCCGGCAGCGACGGTCGTGGCATCTCGCTTGGCACGGCACTCTCGATCTCAGGCGCAGCGGTCAGTCCGAACATGGGCGCGCAATCAACGCCGGCGCTCACCTTCCTGCTGACGCTCTTCAACGCGCGACTCGGCGTCTGGCTCGGCAATCCGGCCGGCGTCGGCGCCACGACGTGGCGGCAGAACGAGCCGACCCTCGGCGCCGCACCACTGCTGCGAGAGCTGCTCGGACGCACGACGGATCTCGACCCGTATGTCTACCTGTCAGACGGTGGTCATGTCGAGAACCTCGGGCTGTGGACGATGGTGCTGCGCCGATGCCGCGGCATTCTGGTGTGCGACGCCGGCGCCGATCCCCACTATGCGTTCGGCGACCTCGCCAACGCCGTGCGGTTGATTCGCACCGATCTGGGCGTACCGATCGTCTTCGACGAAGACATCGCGATTGGTCCTGCCACGCCAGCCGATCGCCGGCGTCACTATGCGATTGGCCGCATCGTCTACGCTGCCGTTGACGGCCCAGCGGCGCCGGACGGCGTGCTCGTCTACGTGAAAGCGTCGCTGACCGGCGACGAACCGGTGGACGTGCGTCACTACGCGGCCTCACACCAGACGTTTCCGCACGAGTCCACCGCAGAACAGTGGTTCACTGACGCGCAGTTCGAGAGTTACCGCGTCCTCGGGGTGTCGTCAGTCGCGTCGATCGCCGTGGCCAACGACGACACGACCGCCGCGGGGTTCTTTCGGGGCGCGGCAGTCGCGCGTTGATCTCGACGACCGGGACGGTTTCGTGGTACCTATCGCCCACAGACGCTGACGCATGGGCGCTGGCCGCAGCCCCCTGTTTTTGAGGAGAGCATATGGTTCGCAACACACTGGTGGTCCTGTCACTCACCGCCGTCGCCGTCGGCAGCACGGCCTGCGCGAGCAAGAAGTACGTGCGCACGGCGGTGGGGCAGGTCAACGACAAGGCTGATTCGCTTACACGCTCGGTCGAGCAGACACAGGAGCGGACGCGGCAGAACGAAGCCCGCATCGCCGAAGTCGATCAGAAGACGCAGCAGGCCGGGCAGGCGGCCGCTGGCGCGCAGGCCTCTGCCGATCGCGCCAGCACCGCGGCGAGTGCGGCCGCCAATACCGCCACCGCGGCAAGCACGCGCGCGGAGGAGATCGACAAGGCCTCGAAGCGCCTGGTCTACGAAGTGGTACTGAGCGAGAACGAAGGCAATTTCCGTTCGGCCAGCCGTGAGCTGCCAGACGAGGCCAAGGCCACGCTCGATGAGTTGATCTCCCGTCTCAAGGCCGACCCCAAGGGGGCCTTCTTCGAGATCGAAGGGCACACCGACAACACCGGCAACGCCGAATCAAACGAGCGGCTCGGCCTGCAGCGTGCGGATGCGGTGAAGCGGTACCTCTACGAGAAGTACCAGATTCCGCTGCACAAGATGAATACCGTCAGCTATGGCCAGGCCAAGCCGATCGGCGACAACAAGACCCGCGAAGGACGCGCCCAGAACCGGCGGGTCGTCATCCGCGTCATCGCATAGCCTGCGTGGCACGACCCTTCAGGGTCGCGAAGGGCGCGGGCTCGAACGCCCGCGCCACGTCCTCTCACTTCACGGCGGTGAACATGATCTCGACCAGCGCGTCGCCGCCGAGACCGGTGCCGATCGTCGCCCGCGCCGGGAAGTTCTTCTTGAACACCTCCCGGTAGGCCGCATTCATGTCCTGGAACTTCGACATGTCGGGCATGTAGACCAGGGCATCCACCACGTTCGACCACTCGTAACCCGCCGCTGTGAGGGCGCGCTCGATGCGCGCCAGCGCCTCTGTCGTCTGCGCTTTCGCGTCACCCTTGTTGGCGGGCGTGCTCCCGAGCATGCCGGCGACGTAGAGGCGCTTGCCCACCTGAATGGCCGGGCTCAACACATTGCCGGCGCGCCCAGGAGTGCCATCGGCGTTCGGCGGCACGATCTGCGTCCGCGACGGATCCTTCACCGCGATCATCGTTACTTCGACCAGATAGTCGGGCCCGGTCAGGCCGGCCCTCACGGCGGCCCGTACTGGCGGTGCGGAGCCCTCGAAGTAGGTGCGATAGACCTCGTTCAGCGCCTGATTGGACTCGGCGTTGTACCAGACACGCGACGACACGACGTCGCCGAAGCCCATGCCAGCGGCCTTGAGAATCTCGGCGCCGTTGTCCATCACCACTTTGGTCTGGGCCGCGAGATCGCCCGCCACCGGCAGGTTGTCCTTGCCGTTGCGGCTGATGAGGCCCGCAAGGAACAGCGTGTTGCCGCTCTGGATGCCGTAGCTGTAGGGCGCTGGCGACTTCACCCAGCCGGCAGGATGAATGACCTTGCGCTCGCCGCCGTTGGGAATCGCGATCATCGCGATCTCGACAAGCCCGGTGGGGTACGCCAGTGGCTGCGTCAGGACGACGGTGGTGCGCGCTGGTGGATCCTTGGGAAAGTAGGTCGCGTAGACCTCGTTCATCGCCGCGAAGTCTTCCGCCTTCGTCAGGTAGACCGTGACGCTGGCGGCGTTGGCCATCGACGACCCGGCCTGCGTCAAGACCCCGGCAATGCTGTCGAGCGTGTCCTTGGTTTGCTTCTTGATGTCACCGCTCACGGTCGGACCGGCGCCGATCGTGCCCGACACGTAGATGAGACCGTCTGCCTTGACGGCGGCGCTGAACGGCAGGCTCGGATTGCTGCCGGCGATGATCTGTGTCGATGCAGCTTGCGCGTACGCGGCGGGCGCAATGGCCGTCATCAACACGCTACAAAGAAGAATGGTCAGACGCATGGAACGCTCCTTGAACTCGTAGTCTGTCATGGGACGAACAGACGACGAGGCGCGCCGTGGCAGGAAATTTTCAGGCGCCGACACAACTGTCGACCCAGGACCGATCACGCCATGAATGTCGACGTGCAGGCGCGGCCGCGCTGACGAAGTCGTCGGTTCTCGCGACCGACCGACCGCGATGTCGGAAGGCCGATGACGTCGAGACGACGATCAGGCGACGCGCGATTCGGCGTGGATGCCGAGGAGTCGGTGCACCACCTCGATCAGCGCTGGCGCGTCGATCGGCTTGGTCAGGTAGTCGTCCATGCCTGCCTCCAGGCATCGTTCGCGATCGCCCGTCATCGCGTGCGCCGTCATTGCCACGATCGGTGTCCGGGTGCCGCGTCCGCGTTCGCGCTGGCGCAGGAGCCCGGTCGCCTCGAAGCCACCCATCACCGGCATCTGCACGTCCATCAGCACCAGATCAAACGGACCGGCGTCGAATGCCTCGACCGCCTTCTGGCCGTTGACCGCGATCGTCACGTCGAAGCCATGCTTCTCGAGAATGCGTCTCGCCACGAGTTGGTTGACCGCGTTGTCTTCGGCCAGCAGCACGCGGCGTGTGACGCTGGGCACCGGCGCCGCACGCGGTGTCGGCGGCGGCGCACACAGCGTTTCACGTTCGGCGACCGACATGGGGAGCGTGAAGTGGAACGTGCTGCCCTGGCCGACCTCGCTGTCGACCCAGATTCGCCCACCCATCAGGTCCACCAGCCGCATCGAAATCGCCAGCCCCAGGCCGGTCCCGCCAAAGCGTCGCGTCGTCGATCCGTCTGCCTGGCGGAACGCTTCGAAGATGGCCTGATGCTTGTCCTTCGGAATGCCGATGCCGGTATCCGTCACCGAGGCATGCAGCTCGAGGCGATCCGGCGCCAGGGTGGTCGACTCGATCTGCACCGAGATCGAGCCATGCGCCGTGAACTTGATCGCGTTGCCCACCAGGTTGACGACAATCTGCCGCAACCGACCGACATCGGTCACCAGCGAATCTGGCACGGCAGGATCAATCTCGGCACGGAACGCCAATCCCTTCTGCCCGGCCCTGAACGCCAGCGGCTTCAGGAGTTCCGCCGTCACCGCGCGCAACGAGCATGGCTCTGGCGTGATGTCCAGCTTCTGTTGTTCGATCTTGGAGAAGTCGAGGATGTCGTTGAGGAGTGTCAGCAAGCCGTCCGCTGACGACTTCGCCATCGACAGGTACTCGCGCTGCTCGGTCGTCAACTCGGTGTCGAGCGCCAGATCGGTCATGCCGATGATGCCGTTCATCGGCGTGCGGATTTCGTGGCTCATGTTGGCCAGGAACTCGCCCTTCGCCTGACTGGCGGTTTCGGCCACCTCCTTGGCGGCCTTGAGTTCACGCGTGCGTTCCTCGACGACCTGTTCGAGCCGCTGCGCCCGCAACCGAATCGCGCGCACACGGAACGTGAATCCGGCACCCGCCGCGGTGGCGACACCCAGCCCACACAGGCCGTAGAACCACCAGGTTTCGTAGACGTGCGGCTGCAGCACGAGCGAGACGGCCGTGCCGGTCTCATTCCAGACGCCGTCGCTGTTGGCCGCCTTGACGCGGAACGTGTACTGGCCCGGGGGCACGTTGGTGTAGAACGCCGTGCGGCGCGTCCCGGGATTGACCCATGCCTTGTCGAACCCTTCGAGCTTGTAGCGGAACTCGAGCTCATTCGGGGCGACAAAGCTGAGCGCGGTGAACTGCAGTTCGAGGTCACGCCGACCCGGCGCGATCGGCGTTCCCAGTGCGATCGGCGCACCGTTGGCGAGGATCGATTCGAACACTACCGGCGGTGGTGTCGTGTTGATCTTGATCTCGTTCGGATCGACCATGACCAGCCCACCGGTGGTTGCGAAGTAGATCCGGCCTTCGGGCGAGCGCGCGACCTTCGGCCCGGCGCTGCCACCGGTCACGGACATCGACCGCAAGCCATCGCCCCGCCCGTAGCTCACCGACTTGATCGACGGCTCTTCGCCGCGCGAGAACGCGTCGAGTTGCTGCTTGTTGACGCGCCAGATACCGCGCGGACTGCCCATCCACAGATTCCCGAGCAGATCTTCGTGGATCGCGTAGATCGTGTCATCGAACAGTCCGTCACGTTCCCGGTAGACCGTGACGTGTCCGTCCTTCAAGCGATTCAGGCCACCCACCGCCGTCCCGATCCAGAGCGCACCGTCGGCATCCTCATAGAGCGCTGACACGGTGTTGTCAGACAGTCCATCGGCGGAGGTGATCCAGGTGTACGCACCGTCGTGGTGCTTCAGCACGCCGTGGTACCGCGTGCCGATCAAGGCGTCGCCGGCATGATCGACGAGCAGCGAGAACGTCGCGCCCTCGTTGACGCTTTCGACTCTGGTGAGGGTGTTGTTCTCGAGCACGAACTGACCGCGCGAACTGGCAATCCACATGCGGCCAGCGCCGTCGAGCGCCACGAGTTGAACGATGCCGAGTGCGACAGGTGGATTCAGGGCGGGGGCGATCTGCGCCGGTGCGGTTCCCGGGCCACCGTCATCGACAATGCGATCGAGCCCGGCGGACGTCGCCACCCACAGGCTGCCGTCGGCCGCCTCGGTGATGCCGTTGATGCTGTTCGACGACAACCCATCCCGCGTGCCGAGAATGCGGTACGAGCCCTCGCGTGCGATCCGGACCAGCCCGTTGTTGCTGGCAATCCAGCGAATCTGACGGCTGTCCCGGCTGACCGAGCGCACCAGGTCGCCGAGCATGCCTTCCGGCACGCCGATCGTCGTGAACTTGCCCGGATAGAAGTTGTTGAGACCGCCGCCGGCGGTTCCCACCCAGAGATGGCGTTCACGATCCTCGAACAGTGACGCCACCGTGTCGTTGGTGAGGCCGTGGTCCCGTGTGTAGTACTCCCAGGCGCCGCGGCGCAGGCGCGCCAGGCCACCGCCATCAAGGCCCACCCAGAGCGCATCATCGGCGTCCATCAGCATGGCGACGATCGAGGCCGTCGTCTTTGGCGCCGTGGCAGGCTCGATGCGATCGCCATGCAGTTGCCAGAGCTGCGCACCCGTGGCAAACCACATCTGACCATCGCGGGCCGTATGGATGGCCGACAGCGTGACGGCGCTATCCGCACCGAACGCATGAACCTTGGACACGCCGTTGAAGAAGCTGTGCAGACCACCCTTCGCGCGGAACCAGATGCGCCCATCGCGATCGCTTTCGGTATTCACCACCGGTGACCGCGTCGCGCCGGCAACGGCCTCGAAACGGATCGGCGATCCCGGCAGCTGCCGAACCAGTCCCTGCCCGGTGCCGATCCAGAGTTGCCCATCCGGACTTGTGGCAAACGAGGCAATGTAGTTCGAGGGAAGTCCGTCGGCCACGGTGAAGCCGGTGAACGCACCGTCCTTCATCCGCACCAGGCCGTTGTCGGTGGCGATCCAGATGGCGCCATCGCTCGACTTGTGAATCGTCCGGATGACATTGCTGAGAAACGCTGGCGTGTTCGACCGATTGAACACGGTGAAGCGGGCACCGTCGAAGCGGACCAGGCCGTCTTCGGTGCCGAACCACAGATAGCCTTCGTCAGACTGCACGATGGCAACCACGGTGTTATGTGGGAGTCCGTCGTCGGTCTGCCATGAGCGGTGGACGTACTGCAGAATCGACTTCTGCGGATCGAGCGCCGACGCCACGCGCACTGACACGAGTGACGTGAACACGCCAACCATCGCCGCGGTTCGGATGTATGAACGCAACAAGACGGAAGCCCTCTACGTAGTCGGCCACCACGCGCCAGACTTGAGGGGACGTCCTGTTCGCGTATGGGGCGCGGCGTTTGCGCAATCCGTCTGGTGGTGAATCGCGGATTGGCGCGCTGTCGAGTCCCGTGATATATAGTCACGCCACATATGGGGACAACACCACTGGAGCGCGAGCTCAAGCGCGGAAGTACCGAGGTGCTGATTCTGGCGCTGCTCGACGAGCGGGAGCGGCACGGCTACGACATCAGCAAGCTGATCGACGAACGGTCCGGTGGCACGATCACCTTCCACACGGCATCGCTGTACCCGACGCTCTATCGGCTGGAAGAGAAAGGGCTAATCGCCGGTCGCTGGGTCGAGAAAGCCGGACAGCGACGCCGCCGCTACTACAAAGTGACAAGCACAGGAAGGCAGATGCTGCGAAAACAGCGCGGCATCTGGGAGACATTCTTCGCGGCACTGAACCGAGTCGCAGGAATCAGCCATGCCTGATTGGCGGCGGCGGATCCGTGAATCGTTCGCATCGAGCGGTCATGACCCCGACATCGACGTGGTCGAGGAGCTGAACGCGCATGCCGAGGCCGCCCACGAACAGGCTCACACGGAAGGAGTTCCAGAGGATGACGCGATCGCGCTCGTAGAACGACTCGTCCTCGGTTGGAGTCGCGACGCCGCATACCTGGGCCACCCGGATCGGCGCCCGCCGGCACCCGTTCCGCCCTCGACTGACACGGGGCTTCTGTCCGGAGTTGCTCACGATCTCGGTTACGCCGTACGACTGCATTGCCGGCGTCCCGCATTCGCCATCGTCGCCATCGTCACGCTCACCCTCGGCGTCGCGGCGGTGACCACGATCTGGAGTGTCGTGCACGGTGTGCTGCTACAGCCACTCCCGTGGCCGGAGGCGGATCGCATTGTGCGCATCACGGAAACCAGAGCCGGCCGTTCGGCGCGTGTTCGCGGCACGATGATGAACGGCAGCTACCACGCCTGGGCCGAGCAACCACAAACGATCGAGATGCTCGGGGGCTGGATGCGACCGACGCAGTGGACCATGACCACACGGGGTGGCGAGCCCGTCAGAATTACGGTCGTACAGATCACCTCCACCGCGTTCAGCGTGCTCGGCGTGCAACCTCTCCTTGGCAGGACCTTCCGCGAAGACGAGGGCGGCCCCGGCCAACCTGCTGTCGCGCTCATCTCCTATGGTGTGTGGCAGGAACACTACGGCGGGAGCGCCGATGTCGTCGGCAACGTTCTTCAGGTGGACGGCACTCCGCACACCATCGTGGGGGTCATGGACCGAGGCGTCGCGTTTCCAGATCGCACGGTGCAGGCGTGGACACCGTTCCGAATTCCAGGGACGGTCGCCGCCAACGGCGCGCAGGTCGGCGTCATTTTCCAGGCGATGGCGCGGCTGCGCCCAGGCGTCGAAGTAAAGCAGGCAGAGGCTGAAGCGACGACGCGTGCGAGAAGTGGGCCGGATGCGTCTGCCGTCGCCCTGGCGATGTTCGGAGCGAAGGGGCCGGTAGACGTGCAGGTCACACCCCTCAAAGACTCAATCGTGGCCGACGTCCGGCCGGCGCTGCTGGTGCTGCTCGCCTCGGGTGGCCTTCTCTTCGCCGCCGCGATTGCCAACCTGGCGAGCCTGCAACTGGCGCGCGCCACTGCCAGACGTCGAGAGCTGGCCATCCGTTCAGCCCTCGGCGCTGGTCGTCGCCGGCTGGCCCGCCAACTGCTCGCAGACAGCATTCTCCTTAGCCTTTGCGGCGGAATCGGCGGAAGCATCCTCGCCTGCACCCTGTGCCGGCTCCTGCCGGCGTGGCTCCCCGGCGATTTCCCACGGCAGGAAGCGATCGCGGTCGACGGCTCGACGCTTTGGCTTGCCCTTGCGCTGGCAGCTGTCGCAGGGCTCCTGTGCGGCGCGGCACCCGCCTGGTCGCTGCGACAGCTCAAGCTGACTGAGGCGCTGGCGGAAGACGGCGGGGCCGCCGGCAGCTCTATGCGACAGTCGGTGGCACGCAGTCGTGCCACGATTGTCGCCGGGCAGATTGCTACGTCGTGCGTGATGCTCGTCGGCGCAATCCTGCTGTCGCGCAGCTTCGTCTCTCTGGCGCGGATCGACCGTGGCTACGATGCCGCCGGCGTCATCACGGCGCAGCTGCCCTTTTCGCTCACAGACTCTTTCGAATCGCGGCGCCGCGACGTCGATGCCCTGATGGTACGACTCCATCGGCGGCCAGGTGTGATTCAGGCGGCGTACAGCACCAGCTTGCCGCTCCTATCAGTTGGCGGCTCGGTCGTCTATCGCATGCCGTCGCCTTCAGATGCTGGAGTGGAAATAGATGCGCAGGCGTTGCAGCGTATCGTCAGTGCCGGCTACTTTTCGGCGATGCGACTCCGCGTGGTTGGTGGACGAGTCCTCAACGAGAACGATGGCCCTTCATCGCCGCCGGTGGTCGTCGTCAATCGATCGTTCGCCGCAAAGTATCTCGGACCACACCCGATCGGCGCCTACATTCCGCAGAAGAGCCCTGCCGGATCGCGGTTTCTGGACGTCAACACCCCAATTGAAGTCGTCGGTATTGTCGAAGACACCTGGCAGGACGGCATCGAATTCTCAGGTCAGCCGGAGATGTTTTCGGCATTCGCGCAGATTGACGGCACGACCATGCGCGCGTTTCAGCCGTTCCTGATCGTAAGAACGGCAAACGATCCAACGTCGCACCTGGCCGACCTTCGTCGTCTGGTGAAGGAGGAAGTACCAACCTCGCCGCTCGAGTCGGTGATGACGATGGATGAGCGTCTGGCGAACAGTCTGGCTCGCCCTCGCCTGTACGCGACGGTGTTGACGATGTTTGCTGGATTCACTGTGCTGCTGACCGCGATTGGGCTGTTCGGCATGCTCGCCTACACGGTCGCGATGAGAACGCGCGAGATCGGCGTCCGCACCGCCATTGGTGCGCAGACACGCGATGTCGTTTGGCTCGTGCTCCGTCAGGCCCTGGCCGTCGCGGCCTCAGGCATTGCCATCGGACTGGTGGTCGCCTGGATCGCGTCGCGCTATCTGGGCACCGTGCTTTACGGCGTTACCCCACACGACGCGCTGACGTTCGCGACAGTCGCCGCCATCGTCCTGCTCGTCGCACTGGCTGCGTGCGTCGTTCCAGCGCGACGGGCGGCCAGGCTTAGCCCGCTCATCGCGCTCCGCCACACGTGAACGCCTCGCAGATTCTGGCGGAAATGACGAAGTCATTCGAAATTTCGCGCATCGTTATGGGTGCGTCGGCATCGTGCGCTTGCCGTCGACGATCGGCGGAAAGTCTTTCACCTCGTCGTAGGCCTCGGTGATGAAGCGATCCTTGCTCTGCGGCGTATCGCCTTCGGTCGTGGCGTCGTAGGGCGCCGTCAGGTTCGCGGCGAGCACTTCGGTCAGCGACTTCCCCTGATTCCGCAGCGTCGTCACCTTGGCCATGATGTCGAGCAGCATGGCGCGGTACGGCAGCAGGTCGTTCTTCTTGATCAGCGTGCCGTGGCCGGGAACGAGCGTCGTGGTCGGCCCGGCGATCTTCCCGATCAGGTCGATCGCCTCGATCATCCCCTTGATCGATCCGCCGTTGTTCTGATCGGCAAACGGGTAGCCGAAGTTCCGGTAGAAGTCTTCGATGTAGATGACGTTGGCCTTGCGGAAGCGCACGATGGTGTCGCCAGCCGTGTGCGACGGTGGCATCGGAATGAAATCCACCGTTTCGCCGTTCATGTTGAACGTCACTGCCGGCTCGCCGGGCTTGTCCGGGTTGTAGTTATAGGTCACCACCGGAATGCCAGTCATGTCGATGGGCGGGGCGTTCGCGGGCCGACGTGGCGGGCGCATCATTTCGTTGCGAAGGTTCTCCTGCGAGAACAGCAGCGCACCCTGTTTCACGAAAAAAGCATTGGCCCCGGTGTGGTCGCTGTGGACGTGCGTGTTCACCAGCACCTTGATCGGCCCGTCGGTGAACGTGCGAATCGCCGCCAGCGTCTTCTCGCCTACCTGGCGGTTCTGCGTGTCAACCAGCAGCACGCCGTCTGGTCCGAAGAGCGCCATCGCCCGTCCACCCGATGAATCAGGATGGGCCGGATCGAGCCCTTCCGAGCCATGCAGCACGAACAGATTGGGCGACATTTTCTCGGTCACCCGGATCTGAATCTTGTCCCACGGAGTTTGGTAGCCGGCCGGGAAGGTGAACGGCCCTTTGGCGGGTGGAATCAGCGTGATGGGATAGCCCGGCTCCTGGGCCAGAGCGGCCCGAGGCGTGGCCGACACGGCGGCGAGCGCCACGAGCAACGACGCATGCAGCATTTTCATGCGGCGAAGTCTGGCACAGCGCTGCCGCGGCCGAAAGCGGAAACCGAACGGGCGTTACAGTTCCCGCGTCACTTCTTCGTCGTAGTCGTCGTCGTCATCACCGAGCTCAGCCCGCTTCGCCGCCAGGTAGAGCTCATTGCGTTCCTTCAGACGGCGAAGACGGTCGTTCTTGGCTCTGGCGTTCGCGGTGGCCCGAGCCACCACCTTCTCGACGACCACCTTGCCGTCCGGCGGCTTGAAATCACTGGTCTGCTGCATGACGCCTCCTTCTGAACACCTTCTTTGCAAGAACGGATCACTCAGCGATACGCCGAACCGCCCCGCTTGGTTTACGCTCAGGCGGCCGCGGCCGCGAACGCCACCGGCTCGAGCGCCCGCTCCAGCACTTCGCTGGCGGTGCCAACGATGTGGAACGTCATGCTATTGCGCACGTCCTGTGGAACGTCGTCCAGGTCAGCGGCGTTCCGCTCGGGGACGATCACTTCGGTGAGGCCAGCCGCATGGGCCGCCAGCACCTTCTGCTTCAATCCACCAATCGGCAAGACACGGCCCTGCAGCGTCACCTCGCCGGTCATACCGATTGTGCTCTTCACCGGTCGCCCGGTGAGCAACGACGCAATCGCCGTGACCATCGTGACACCTGCGCTTGGCCCGTCCTTCGGGATGGCGCCCGCCGGCACGTGCAGGTGCAGCTCGCGACCGTCGAGCGCCTCCGGGTCGATGCCGAGTTCCGTCGCATGGCTCTTCACATACGTAAGAGCGATACGCGCAGACTCTTTCATGACATCGCCCAGCTGTCCCGTAAGGACGAGACCTTTCCCGGGCATCGACGCCGCTTCAACGAACAGCACGTCGCCGCCGACGCCCGTCACCGCCAGGCCAGTCGCCACGCCGGGAACCGACGTGCGAACGGCCGCTTCGTGAAACACCTTCGGACGGCCCAGCGCCTCGCGCACGGCCACCGCGTCCACCACAATGGGCGCCTCTTTGGCTGCCGACGCAATCTGTGTCGCCGTCTTTCGCAGCAGCGTGCCGAGCTCGCGTTCGAGCTGACGGACACCCGCCTCGCGCGTGTAGTCGGTCACCACCAGACGCAGCACGTCGTTGGTCACCGTCGCTTCGTCGGGGCGCAGACCGTTCTTCTCGATCTGCCGCGGCCACAGATGCCCACGGGCAATCGACACTTTCTCTTCGGTCGTGTAGCCGTCGAAGCGGATCACTTCCATGCGGTCCAGCAGCGGACCTGGAATCGAGTCGGCCACGTTCGCCGTGGCAATGAACAGCACGTGCGACAGGTCGAGCTCGACGTCGAGGTAGTGGTCGCGGAACGAATGGTTCTGCGCCGGATCGAGCACCTCAAGCAGCGCCGCTGACGGATCGCCGCGCCAGTCCGCACCGATCTTGTCGACCTCGTCCAGCATGATCACCGGGTTCATCGTCCCCGCATCGCGCAGGGCCCTGACGAGACGTCCAGGCAGCGCCCCGATATAGGTGCGCCGATGACCGCGAATCTCCGCCTCATCGCGCATGCCGCCGAGCGACATCCGCACGAACTGCCGGCCGGTGGCCTTGGCGATCGATTCACCGATGGATGTCTTGCCGGTTCCGGGCGGTCCAATCAGCGTCAGCATCACACCCGAACGGCGGGTGTCGATCATGCCGCGTTCCGCACGGAGCTTTCGCACGGCCAGATACTCGGTGATCCGCTTCTTCACGTCGTCGAGGCCTTCGTGATCGGCGTCGAGCACCTCACGCGCGTACACGGGATCGAGCCGCTCTTCCGAGCGCTTCGCCCACGGCACGGCCAACAGCCAGTCGAGATAGGTGCGAATCGTCGCCGACTCCGCATTCGAATCGCCGACGCGCTCGAGCCGCGCCAGTTCGCGTTCGGCCTGCTGCTTCACCGCCTCGGGCATGTTCGCGGCAGCAATCTTCTCGCGATAGTCAGCCGACGCCGTGGCGTCGTCTTCGCCGAGCTCCTTGCGGATCGAGTCCATCTGCTTGCGCAGGAAGTACTCGCGCTGCTGTTTCTGCGTGCCGCTCTCGACGTCTTCGCGAATCTTCTTCCGTACGCTCAGCTCTGTGAGCCGGTCCTGCTGCAGTTGCAGCGCCAGCTTCAGCCGCTCGACCACGTCGAGCGTCTCGAGGAGCTGGATCTTCTGCGCCGTACTAAGGTCAGGCGAGTAGCCCGAAGTGTCGGCCAGGGCGCCTGGACTGGTGATGGAGCGCAGAAATCCGCTGATGCGACCGTCGTCGCCACGCAGCTGGAGAATCTCTTCAACGACGGCGCGGTATTCACGCTCGAGGGTGCGAGTCAGCTGCGGGGCCGGCGTCTCGTCGGGACGGTCTTCGACGGTCACGCGGAGGACGCCGTCACGATCTTCTTCGGCGGCGCCAGGGACGCCACGGTGCAGCCCGACCAGCGACAGAGCCGAGCTGTGGCCCTGCAGGCGGACCCGGTTCGACACCTCGGCCACCACGCCGACGCGCGCGTATCCGTGCCCCTGTTTGGGGACCAGGAGCACCCGGGTGTCACTGCCGGCCTCTTCAAGAGGCAGGGTGACCGTCATTCCCGGGAACACCACCGCATCGTCTAACGGAACGAGTCTCAGTCTGCTCATGGGCTTCTTCGCACCCGTTGAAGTGCCTTCTGCCGCTCAGATCCCTGAGTCGGGTCGTGGCAAGGTGCCTTTAGCCCATTTGACGCTATTTGGGTCTGGAAGGATGCGTCCCGCGGCTCGGTTCCGGGCGGTCGGCTGCAATCCGCTCGCCGAGGTAGAAAAGCGCTGCATTGCCGAGCCAGGTGACGCTGCGCCTGGTTCTCGAACGGACGACGCCAAGGTGCCCTGGCACAGGGTGTTGCAGCAGTCCAGCACTCAAGATCGTGGCTGGAAGCGCCGTCGCTGGGAACGTTGCTGACGCGGGCGCGGCCGCGTCTGCCGCCCGCAGCATTCCTGGCGCGAGCACGGTGAGCCATCCCATGGCGGCGGCGGTGACAAGGCGGCGATTCACAACCCCTCACAATTCTGGCCGGCGCGCCAGCATCCGTGCCGTCGTGGCGCAGAGCGGTGGCCGTCCTGATCTGTAGCGCGTCATCGAGGCGGAAACCCCGCAAGGGTGTATAACTCGGTCGGTTCGTTTGCCCATTTCAGGAGGCCTCGATGAAGGTGAAGTTGTTCGGTAGCGTGGCAGTGCTCGCGGCGGTGGTCGCGGGAGGGACGATGATGAGCGCGCAGGCGCCAGCGCAAGCGCAGGGACCGGCGGTGTTTCCGCCGCCTGCGGCGAAGATTCAGGAAGGCGACGCGCCGAACTATGCGTTCGACATTCCCAAGGCGGATATCGACTACGTGCTCAAGAACTCGCCGCCCAGCCCGCCCGACCGGCAGCTGCGGGTGGTCGACATGGGCAAGTACAACCTTGGCGTCGGCATCATCCGGCGCGGACCCACCAATGAGCGCCCCGGCGACCCCGTGCCGGTGCTGTGGCACGACTACACGCCGGAGATTTACTACATCACCTCCGGCTCAGGCATCCTCACCACCGGCGGCGTCATCCTGAACCAGCGCGTCGGCGCGGGCGTGCCGAACACGATGAACGGTCCTGGCGGCAGCGGCATTGCCGGTCCTGGCGCCTACAGCCGCCGCGTGAGCGCGGGCGACATCATCATCGTCCCGAACAAGGTCGCGCACGGCTGGAGCGGGGTGACCGACCACATCGAGTACCTGAGCTACCGGCCCGATCCGGACCGCGTGCTGCCGGCAGGCTGGGTGTACCCGATGCTGCTGCGGCAGCCGCCGACGCAGGTGCCGACGCCAGGTGTTGGTCGTGGTGGCGCTCCGGCGGCGCCGGCAGCGCCGGCCACACCGGGCCGCGAATAGCTCGCGTCCGAACGCCTAAGATATCGCCACGAAGGCACGAAAACACGAAACCTCACGTCATGGTTGGTCGCGAGTTGATTCGCAGCCAACCATGACTGCGCGTGAATAGCCGTACGCGCCTAGGCTCAGCGCCGACTTCAACTAGATCACGCAGCATGGAGCCTCCGACAATCCCGCGAATGCCGCCGCGGCAGGACGGGCTCTTCTGGACCGTGATGGGCGTAAACGTCCTAAGAATGGCACTTGACGCCATGTTGGGTGGTCGCGCCACGTGGGTGCTCTTTGGCGTGATCGGCGCGTCTTGTGTGGTTATGGGTCTTGCGCTTGCTGTGACATGGTGGCGGCTCCGACGGGTGCTTCGCATACTGCGGCGCCTCACGGCCGACCATCGCGTGTCAATCCTCAACGAGGTGCCTGATGACAGTGCGCGAGCATACCTTGCAGAAAAGCTAGACGAGCACGGTGCACCTCACGACACAGGTGTCATAGAACGCTTCGAATTCTCGCCAGTTGACCGGCGTGAGCTTTCGGCGCTTGTCTGGCTGACGACAATCGCGGCCATGGCCCTCCTCGTCACGCCACTCACGATGGAATTGACACGGGGCCTGTGGATTGCCGCTTTCGGATGTGGCCTTGGGTTCGGCGGCGCGGCTTGGTTGATTCAGCGCCGCTATGTTCAACTGTCACGCGCTTTCGAAGTGTCTTCTTTCGGGCTGTCTGAGATACATCCCGATGGCTCGGTGCAACGCCTTCTGTGGGGAAGGGGCCTTGAACTGCACAATCGCCCCTGGCTCAGGAAGATCGAGCTCACGGTGCCAGCCCGTGATTGGAAGATCTCGATTCCCTATGGTCTGGTTGGTTTTGATCGAATGATTGAATGCGTACTCGTCAAAGGCGGATTCGAGAGGCGGGAGTGAAGGAGGCCAGGCCGCGGACCTGGCTTCCCTCCTCACTTACCGACTCACTGATCGGAATCGGGATTGCGCGATTCCGAGCCACGCGGGGCTCTCACGACGCCCTCCGCAGCGGACCGTCGCTCGCATTCACCGTCGACGGCTGCTCCGACACCGCAGACGTTGGCACATCCGGCATACCCGGCGTGGCCTCCGCTCCGGCGTCGGTGGCAGACGATGAGCCACCCGATGGGACGTAGCGTGCCCGCTTCCACTTATCCACCATCGGCGATCCGATGCCGAACACGTTGGGCACGATCACGTCGAGGCGCCGGACGGCGATCCGTCCCTGCTTCAACGCGGCCACCAGATCAGCCTGGGCATCTCGCCGGCTGGTCCGGCGAGCCGACCGCCCGCTGATCGCCTCCGCGAACTGGTCCGTGGTTCGCTGCAGGTCCTCGAGGAACGTCTCGGGGAGCCCATGCTCCACGAACACGTCCTTCACCTCCGGCAGGTGATCGAGGAACGACTTCGCGGTCATCAGCACCGCATAGTCGGACAGTTGCACCGGTGGCTGGAACTTGCTGTCCGCCCCCGGCGCATCCTCGGCAATGGTCCGCGCCGTGCGGACCACCGTCGCAATGGCCAGCCGCGTGGCCTGCCTGGCGGCGGCTTTCAGGGCCCGTCCGCCTTCCCGCACCGTCGACTCCGCCTTACCCGCGGCCTCCACCCGCGCCAACGCGCTGGCGATTGTGGCGAAGGCTTTCTGACCCGCCGATCCTCCGGGGAACTTCTCGGCATTCTCCACCCCGAAGACACGTACCTGACCGAACATCCCGACTTGCACTCTCTGCTTCTTGGTCATCTTTGACCCCCTCTGATTGCAGGACCGCGACATTGCGGCCTGCGAGAGGGATAGTCGCGCGTCGTGGCAGGCGAAGTCCTCAAAGGAACGTTCAAAATTCTTCAAAAATGATGGCAAGTCAGTCGATCGCGGACAGCACTCTGGTTTGCGACGGCCGCCTGCGTGTTTGGCGCGGCAGCGATCCGGTTGATCGCAGACAGGAGTCTTGTGCGGGCCGGCAGCCACTTGGTGTGCGATGGCAGCGAACGTGTTCGGTGCCGCCAGCACTCGTGTTCCACGCAGACAGCAGTCGTGTTTGCGACGACAGCGGACGTGTTTGGCGCGGCAGCAGTCTTGTTCGCGGCGGCAGCGGCCTGGTTTGCCACGGCAGCGTCTTTGTTTGCCGCGGCAGCAGTCGTGTTTTGGGCTGCCGATTTTACGATCGCCGTATCTCGTTGATAAACAGCCTGTTACTGAGCCTGGCGACAACGCGAAACAAAACCGCTGTCGAGCCACACCAACGTGCTGTCAGCGCAAACGGGAAGCCTGTCGAGGAAGAACAGACACGCTGACGCCGCGTACCAGGCGGCGAACCCATTGATCTGAGAACGCGCCAGTGGAGTTTTCGTGCCTTCGTGCTTTCGTGGCTACGGTATTTCAGGCTGTACGCGGCAGCGCCGTGGCAGGACGCTCGACGGCGTTCGGGTCGTACATCTTCTCGGGAATAAAGAAGGCGGGAATCAGCGCACACGCAGCGTACGAGAGCCCGAGCAGGCCGAGGCCGAGACCAATGGAGTACTGCGTGGCCGCCAGGCCGATGAGCAATGGCGACATCGTGGCGCCGACACGGCCGACGTTGTAGGCGGTACCCACGGCGGTGCCGCGTACGCTCGCCGGAAAACTCTCGCTCATGTAGGTGGCGCTCACGGCGTACGGGGCGCCGTAGAGAAATCCGAACACCAGCAGCAGGTAGGCGATGTTGTCTGGCGTGGCGTAGAAGATGAACAGCGGCACGTAAATGGCCGTAAGCACGCCAGACGTCACCCACATCGCCTTGCGCCCGAAGATATCGGCGAGATAGCCGGTGACGATCTTGCCGACGCACATCATGGTGTACGTGGCGGCCACGTACCATCCCATGCTCTGCAGGTTCACGCCGAGCTCGCGCACCAAGTAGCTCGGCAGCCAGGTGTTGGCACCGTAGTAGCCGAACTGCAGGCAGATGGAGGTCAGCGACCAGAGAATCAGATTCCATCGCGTCAGTGGGTTTCGCCACAGACCCGTGAATCCCTGCACCTCGCCGTCGCGCGCGGCCTGGCGACGCGCCGCCCAGCTCGGAGGATCCGGCAGCCCACGCAGCAGCAGCAGCGTAAGAATGCCAGGCACGATGGCAAACAGAAACAACGGACGCCAGCCAAAGCGCGGCAGCACGTACGATCCGACCAGCGCCGCGGCGACATACCCCGCCGACCATCCGGCCTGAATCACGCCGAGCACCGTTGTACGAATACGCGTCGGCGTGTATTCGGTGACGACCAGCGTGCCCATGCTGTAGAGCGCCGCAATGCCGAAGCCGGAGATGAAGCGCATCACCGCCACTTCCCAGTAGGTGCGGCTGAAACCGATGATGCCGGTGCAGATGGTGAACGTGAGCACCGCCCACCAGATCACGCGGATGCGGCCGACGCGGTCGGCGAGCCGTCCCGCCAGAATGCCTCCCACGCCCATGCCGGCCAGGGTGTAGGTGCCGAGCGCGCCGGCGCTCACATTTGACAGGCCCAGCTCCTTCGTAAGGCTTGGCAATGCCAGCGACAGCATCTGCAGGTCCATGCCGTCGACCACCATGGCGACAAAGACGCCAATGGCGATCTTCCACCCGATCGGTGTCAACGAATCTGTGTCAGCTGCCATGTGTATCAGTGACCTTCGTGCTTTCGTGCCTTCGTGGCCGCGTTGGACGAGACAAGTTCTACACCGAGTGGCGTCACACCGTGAGCACGATCTTGCCGATGTGCGTGCTCGCTTCCATCATCCGATGCGCGCCCGCGGCATCCGCCAGCGGAAACGTCGCATGCACGGGAATGACAATCTTCCCCGATTCAATGAGCGGCCAGACATGCTGCCGCACCTCGCGCGCCAGCGCCCCCTTCTCGGCCACCGAGCGGGCCCGCAAGGTCGACGCCGTCATCGTCAGCCGCTTGCGGAAGAACGGCGTGGTGTTGATCTGCGATCGCCAGCCGCCCAGCTGCCCCACCAGCACGAGCCGGCCGTCGAGTGCCAGCACCTCGATATTCCGTTGCATGTAGTCGCCGCCGACGATGTCGAGGACGACATCGACGCCGCGGTCGTTGGTGGCAGCCTTTGCGGCCTCGACGAAGTCGACCTCGCGATAGTTGAAGGCCTGCTCTGCACCCATCTCCAGCGCTGCGGCGCACTTCTCAGCCGAGCCCGCGGTGACCAGCACGCGTGCGCCAAACGCCCGCGCCATCTGAATCGCCGTTGAGCCGATGCCGCTCGTGCCGCCGTGAATCAGTACAGTCTCGCCCGCCGCCAGATGTCCGCGCTGGAAGAGATTGGTCCATACCGTGAATGTGGTCTCCGGGAGCGCCGCCGCCTGCACGAAGGTGAGCCCGCGTGGAATCGGCAGCACCTGCGGCACCGGCACCAGACAGTGGTCGGCGTAGCCACCGCCAGACACCAGCGCACACACGCGATCGCCGACGCCCCACTCGGTGACATCAGGGCCAATCTGTTCCACCGTGCCAGCTACTTCGAGGCCGGGAATATCGGAGGCGCCCTCTGGCGCCGGATACTTGCCCTGCCGCTGCATCACGTCCGGCCGGTTCACGCCGGCGGCCACGACCTTGATCAGCAGTTCGCCCGGCCCGCACGATGGCGTCGGTCGCTCAGTGGCGACCAGCATGTCCGGGCCACCCGACTCGCGGATCTCGATGACGGTCATGCGGTCACCAGGCGCGCCTGACCGCGTTCCACCAGCGCGTCTACAATCACCACGCCTTCTCCTTTAGCACCAACGATCACGGGGTTCAGGTCGATCGACGCGATCTGCCCGGCGCTGCCGGCGATGATATCGCCGAGACGCACCGCCGCCTCGCACAACGCGTCGAGGTCGAGCGGCGCTTCGCCGCGCACACCGGAAAAGAACGGCGCGATCCGGAGCCCGAGCAAGGCGTCGCGGACGTCGCCGGCCGTGACTGGCGGCATCAACACCGCCACATCGTGGAACACCTCGACGTACTTGCCGCCACTGCCGACCAACAGCACCGGGCCGAGCGCCGGATCGATCCGGGCGCCAATCATGGCCTCGAATCCCCTGGCCATGCGCGCCACAATCACGCCGCCATCGACGCCGAGGTCAGCGAGTTTCTGCATCAGATCGTTGAACGCGGCGACGGCTCGCTCTTCGGTGGTGACATTCAGCACCACGAGCTGATGCTCCGACTTGTGTGGAATGGCACTCGCGCAGGCCTTGATGGCGACGATGCCGCCAAGGTCGCGCCAGGCTGCCGCCACCTCTGACGTCGATCGGCACACTCGATGAGCCACAGCTGGCAGCCCGTGCGCCGCCAGAAGCTCGAGACTCTCGGCCTCGTCAAGAAACGGCGCCTCGCCCGCCGGCACCTCCACGGTGCGAGCCGATGAGGCGTGGCGAATTGGAGCGCGCATCAGCGTCGCGTGCCGAGCTACTTGTCCCAGCGCCCTCATCGCGTCGGTCTGGTTGCTGAACACCGGCACGCCGGTCGCCCGGAACTCGGCGGCCACGCTTTCCTGCGGCGCCGCGAGCACCACCGCCTTGCCGGTGTTCGCCATGAACGTCGCCGCATCTCGCGCGAAGAGCGGCACGTCGTAGCCGGTGCCGACCACGGGCAGCGCCAGCAGATACTGATCGGCGTCCGACTGCTCGGCCAGCACCGACAGCATCCGGCCGAAGAGCGTGCTGTCGGTGAGTAGCGCCGCCGTGATGTCGATCGGATTGATCGCCGTCGCAAACGACGGCAGGTGCGACGCCAGCGTCTTCACCGTCGTGTCCGACAATGCCGCGAGCTCGAGGCCCACGCCCTGTGCGGTGTCGGCGGCCATCACGCAGCTCGCGCCCGAGTTGCTCACCACAACGAGCGTGCGGTTCTTTGGCCGCCATCCCTTGAGATACAACTCCGCGGCGTTCACCTGCTCGTGAATGTCGTCCACCCGCCAGATGCCATGGCGATGAAAGAAGGCGTCGACCACGCGGTCGTCGTTGGCGAGCGCGGCGGTGTGCGAGCGCGCCGCTGCCTGTCCCCGCGTGGTGCGTCCGGTCTTCACCGCAATGATTGGCACGTTGCGCTCCCGCGCCAGCGCCGCGGCCTCAGCCAGCACATCGGCATTGCGAAGGCTCTCGATGTAGAGCAGTAACAACTCCACAGCGGGGTCGTGCAGGACTGCCAGCGCGAACTCTGACAGCGTGACGTCCGCTTCGTTCCCGGTGGCATGGCTGTGACGCACGCCGATGCCGCGCTGCCGCAGCAGCCCGTACGGCACCACGCTCATCATCCCGCTCTGGCTGATGATGCCCACCGGGCCATCCGCCGGTGTCGTCTCAATGAACATCGTCGAAAAGCTGGCCACCGCGCCGGTACCGAAGTTGGCGAGCCCCTGGCAGTTCGGGCCGATCAGTCGCATTCCCGCCGCTCTGGCAGTCGCCACCATCTTCTGCTCTGCCGCGATGGACTCGGCGTCGCTCGTTTCACCGTAGCCGGACGACATCACGATGGCTGCGCGAACGCCGCGGTTGGCGCAATCTTCGATCGCGCCCATCACCGAGTCGCCGGGGGTGGCAACGATCGCCAGGTCGGGCGCTTCGGGCAGTGCGGCCAGACTCGGGAAGCTCGGGACCCCTTGCACACGATCGCGCGCCGGGTTGATGGGATAGATCCGTCCCTTGAAACCGAACTTCGACAGGTACATCAGCGGGCGGCCGCCGACCTTGTTCGGGTTATCCGACGCGCCAACGATCGCGATAGACGAAGGATTCAGTGCTGCGGCAAGCGAGTGAGAACTCATGAAACTCCGTAGAGGCTGCGGCCTTCGGCGACGAGCCGTTCGAGGAGCGGTGCCGGCGTCCAGTAATCGCCGAAGCTGGCACGATAGGCGCGCACGCGCTCGAGAACGGTCGACAGGCCAATGGTGTCCGCGTAGAACATGGGGCCGCCACGGTAACGGGGAAAGCCGAACCCGTAGCAGTAGATGACGTCGATGTCCCCGGCGCGCGAGGCGTAGCCCTCGCCAAGAATGCGCGCACCTTCGTTGGCCAGCGCCGTGGTGATTCTGGCGAGAATCTCCTCGTCCGCCACGTGCGCGCGGCGCGCAATCCCCCGCTTCGCCGCGGCGGCGGCCGCGAGCTCGTCGATTAACGGATCGGCGATCGGCGTCCGGTTGCCTTTCTCGTAGCGATACCAGCCCGCGCCTGTTTTCTGCCCGAGACGTCCACGATCGAAGAGGCGATCCGGCACTTCCGACTGCGGTCCGTCAGCACGCGTCTTACCCATCGTTGCCAGGTGCTGCCGCACTCGCACCTCGATGTCCATCCCGGCAATGTCCTGCATCACAAACGGACCGACCGGCATGCCAAAGTCGACCATCACGCGATCGACCTGTTCCACGGTCGCCCCTTCTTCGATCAGGAGGTAGGCTTCGCGACGGTAGTAGGCCAGCATGCGGTTGGCCACGAAGCCGAAGCAGTTGCCAACCACCACCGAGATCTTGCCGATGCGCTTGCCGATGGCCAGCGACGTGGCCACGACCTCGTCGCTCGTCTCTTTCCCGCGCACGATCTCGAGCAGCTTCATCACATTCGCCGGGCTGAAGAAGTGCAGGCCGACGATGTGCGAAGGGCGACCGCTGACGCGGGCCAGTTCATCGATGTCGAGCGTCGAGGTGTTGGTGGCGAGAATACAGTCGGGTCGAGTCGAGGCGCCGAGTGCGGCGAAGATGGTGCGCTTCAACGCCATATTTTCGAACGCGGCTTCAATCACGAGGTCGACGCCGTTGAACTGCTGATGGTCGGTGGTCGGCGTCATCAGGCTCATGGCACGGTCCATCTGCGCCTGCGACAATCGTCCCTTCGCGACCGACCCTTCGTAGTTGCTGCGAATCGATATCAGCCCCTTCTGCACGGCCTCGTCGCTCACATCGTTCAGCAGCACCGGAATGCCGACGCTGGCAAAGCACATGGCGATGCCGGCGCCCATAGTGCCGGCGCCGATGACGGCGACACGCGTCACGGGTAACACCGGCGTTTCGCGCGGCAGCCCGTCCGGCCGGGCGGCGTCGCGCTCGGCAAAGAACAGATGCCGCAGCGAACGCGACTCGGTGGAGAGCACGGATTCGGCAAACAGTGCCCGCTCGCGCGCCGATCCCTCGTTGAATGGCAATGTGCAGGCGGCAGCAATCGCCTCGGCCGCTCTCTGTGCCGCGGCAGACCCTGGACGCCCGGCGAGCGACGTCCGCACGGCCGCCACCGCGTCGAGCCCCTCGCGGGCCGCATCGGCCGAGATATCAATCTCGCGCGCTTTCCTGGTGACGCCAGACTTCTCCAGCGCGAACGCAATCGCCGTCGTCAGCAGATCACCTGCGGCTACGTGGTCGACCAACCCGGCGACTGCCGCCTGTGCGGCGGAAATCGGCTTGCCATCCGTGCACATCCGCACGGCAAGCGCGGGATTGGCGAGACGAGGCAGCCGCTGCGACCCGCCGGCACCGGGAATCAGTCCCAGCGTCACCTCGGGCTGGCCGAGCCGCGCGTCGTTCGACGCGACACGGTAGTGACACGCCATGGCCAGTTCCAACCCGCCGCCGAAGGCATTGCCGTGGATGGCCGCAACCAGCGGCTTCGGACTGTCTTCGAGATCGTTCAGCAGTTGATGGATGCGGGCCGATCGCTGAAGCGACGCCTCGTGCGTCCGCAGCGTGTCGAACACCTTGATATCCGCGCCGGCCACGAAGGTGGAGCCCGCCCCGATGAGCACGACGGCCTCAATCGACGGATCGGCAGCGGCGCGATGTACGCCGGCCAACACGGCCTCACGCACGCCTTCGGCGAGCGCATTCACGGGGGGATTGTCGATGGTCAGGACGGCGACGCGGTCCCTGATCTCGTACTTCACGAACTCAGGCATCTCCAGATGATATCTGGTGACCAGTTCAACCACCGCGCACGGCTTGGCAATGCCTTCGCGCTCGACCACCACTGACCAGGTGACCTGACGCGCGTCTCGCAGATCTTCAACCGCGCCGATTCTGAACCGGCTGCGGATCCTCGACCCGGACGGCACAGGCGCGGTGAAGCGCACGCGATTGAGTCCGTATACGACCGACTGCCGTACGCCGGAGAACGGCATCGCCTGTCGCGACATCGCCGGAATCATCGACAGGGTCAGGAATCCGTGCGCGATCGTCCCCTTGAAGGGCGATACCTGAGCCCGCTCGGGATCGACGTGAATCCACTGATGGTCGTCGGTCGCGCCCGCAAACGCGTCGATTCGCTCCTGAGTTACCTCCACCCAGTCGCTGACTGCCACCTCCTCGCCAACGCGACTGACTAGCGTCGAGATATCAATTGTTTCAAGTTGTTTCACGCCGCGGTCCTTGAACGAGGGCGAAGCACAGGAGCCGCGGAAGTGTACTATTCAGCGGTTCCAGGGTTCCGCGGTTCCTGGTTCCACGGTGCCACGGTGCCACGGTTCAGGGTTCAGAGGTTCAAGGGTTCACTATGAAACGAGCAACTCTTGCGGTGGCGGTGCTTGCGGGCGGCCTCGCTGTTACACGCGGTGCGATGCAGGCTCAGCGCGGTGCGCCGCCGGCACTGCCGGCACGTGAGTTGGCCACCAGTGTCGCCGATGGCTTCACCATGGCCTCGGTCGGTGACACCATCGTCGCCTACCCGCAGAGCATGAATCCCGATCCGGGGTTCCAGTCGGTGCTCACCTTGATTCGCGGTGCCGACGTCGCCACGGCCAACTACGAAGGCAACATCATCGACGGCCGCACGTTCAAAGGCACCGGCCCCGGAGGGTTTGGCGGCACACCTGATGTGGCCGCCGACGTGAAGGCGATGGGATTCGACCTGGTGGCGAGGTCGAACAACCACGCCGGTGAGTACGGCTACGAAGGACTGCTCGAAACCAACAGCTGGCTCGAAAAGGCCGGCCTCGTGTACGCGGGGTCGGGCGAGAAGTATGCGTCCGCGCGTGCGGCGCGATTCGTGTCGACGACGCGCGGGCGGGTCGGCATGGTGGCCACGGCATCGAGCTTCGCCGCCGCCACGGTGGCGGAAGCCGGACGCGGCGAATGGCCTGGCCGTGGCGGCCAGAGCGCCCTCCGTTACACACGCTTCTTCATGACGCCGCCTTCGCTGTGGCAATCGGTGAAGAGCATCCGCGAGGCCTTCCCGAACGGCACCGGCTTCTACGTGCCGGCCACCGACACGGCGGAGTCGGTCACCATCCTTGGCGAGCGCTTCAGGCTGGCGCCGAACGCCACCAACCCCTATTACTCGTATCAGATGAACGAGGCCGATCGTCGCGACCTGATGGCCGCGGTCACTGAAGGCAAGACGCGGTCAGACTTCATGACCTTCGCGATTCACGCGCACCAGTTCGCCGACGCCAAGGGCAGCGGCCCCCGTGGCGGCACCCTGCCCGAAAGCGACGACCTCGACACAAACCCCAGCATCGCCGACTTCATGCCGGTGCTCGCACACGAGGCGATCGATGCTGGCGCCGACGCGTTCCTTGGCACGGGGGTCCACGTCGTGCGCGGCATCGAGATCTACAAGGGCAAGCCGATCTTCTACGGTCTCGGCGAGTTCTTCCGCCAGATGGACGTCATCGGCCTGTCTGGCATGGGCGGCCGCGGTCGTGGCGACGAGAACAGCCCTCCGATCAAGTACGACTCGATCGTGGCGATCTCGAAATTCGAGAAGGGTCAGCTTTCAGAGATTCGTCTGCACCCGATCGAGCTCACCGACGACGTGCGGATGGCGAATCGCGGCATTCCGCGCACCGCGTCGCCACAGGGCGCGCAGCGGATTCTGGCGCGTGCACAGAAGCTGTCGGCGCCGCTCGGCACCACCATCACCATCGAGAACAACATCGGTATCATCCGCGTGGCCGCGCAGAACATGCGCTCAGGCGGCGGGCAGTAATTGGTTTCTTCAGGGAGTGTCGTCGCTATGAAGCGTCTCGTTCAGATTCTCGTTGTCGCCTTGTTCGCAGCCGTCCAGGCAAGCGCCCAGGACGAGCCGGCGCCGCGGCGCGGCGGACCGGCGCGCAATCCCAATGGCCCCTGGTTCGGCGTGACGCTGCCGCCAGCGCCAGGCAAGGACCCCGCGGTGATCGTCGGCACCCGGACGACGCGTCCGGTGACCATGCCGGCTGACCCGGCGTCGCCGGAGTTGACCGGCGCGGTACTCAGGCGCGACCTCGAAACCATCGTCGCCTTCTCGAAGGAAAGCCGCGCGACGAAGGAGATCGGCAGCGGGCAGCTGTGGGGCCGCGTCTCGGGTCTGCCCTCTGGGGCGAAGCCGATTGCGTGGGCGGCCGAGCAGTTTCGCCAGGCCGGGATCAAGGACGTCCGGATTCAGCCGATCAACCAGGACCCACAAGCGCGATTCTGGTTCCCTCTGTCGTGGGAAGTGAAGCTGCTTGGTGATTCGTCGCTCGGCGCCGGCAGCGCTGACGTCGTGCTGCAATCGTCAATCCCGCTGTCGGCATCGGAACTGCCGAACGGGCCGCTGACGGCTCCCCTCGTCTATGTCGGCACGGGCGGCGCCGCGGTCCTCGAGCACATCGACGTCAAAGGCAAGATCGCCGTGCAGTTGAGCGTGCCACAGGGCCACATGGTGTTCGAACGCGGCCCCGTCACCTCGCAGTCGCAGGAACTGTTCCGGCGCGGCGCGGTCGCCGTGCTCAATCTGGTGCGTCTCCCCGGCAATGAGCTCGCTCGCGACTTCAGCAATTGCGGCGGGCCATGCTTCAACATCGGTGGACGCGATGGTCAGTTCGTGGAATCGGTAATCGACGCGGCGACGCGCGCCGGCAAGGGCGACAAGGTCCGTGCACAGCTGACGCTGAAGACGGAGACGCGGCGCGGACTCAAGGCCGAAAACGCCGTGGCCATCATTCCCGGGCGCAGCGATGAAACCGTCATCATCGACGCACACGCAGACGCCTGGTTCGATGGCGCAGGCGACAATGCGGACGGGTTTGCGGTGATGATCGGACTGGCCCGTCATTTCGCCAAGCCGGCGAATCGGCCAGACCGCACGCTCGTGTTCATCGCCAGCGCCGGACACCACAGTCCTGGTATCAACGGTCCGCGATCGTTCGTCAGTGCCAATCCCAATCTGGTCGCGAAGGCGGTGCTGGTCTTCAACATCGAACACGTCGCGCAACGCAACTTCTCACCCGCACGTAGCACGTACGACGATGGGTATCGACAGGCGGTGGCCGACACCGGTGAGGCACCGATCTACGCGGGGGTGTCGAATGAAGCACCGTTCCTGAATACGCTGTTCCAGGAGGGCGTCACCCGCTTCGGCGTCAACTTCATTTCGGCCACGTCGGACATGGGCAGCGGCGAAATGGGCGGGTTCATGACCATCAACGCCGCGCGCATTACCACCATCCAGGCGCCGCCGCTGTACCACACGACCGGGGAAGTGCTGGACGTCATCTCCACACCTGGCCTCGAGCGCATGGCACGGTTCCTCGCCTACTTCGTGCGCGAGGTGGCCGCAGCCCCGAAAGCCAAGGTCAATCCGTAGCGCGCCGTGCCGTGTATAGTGCGGTGATGCGCCTGAGACGCGTCGCGGCTCTTCTCGTGGCAGCCTCGGCCACCACACCGGGGCCGATGTTCGCCGAGCTCCAGAGTCCGGCGGACCGGCCCCTCACCACCGACGATCGCGCCCTCGTCGACGCGTGCCGTACCCCACTTCTCGATCTCGGCGATCGCGATGTGCGGGCCGCCGGATTCGGTGCGCAACCGAACCCATTGCTGTCATTCGGTGACACGCCGGCGACCGTGACACACACGGGGACCGACAGCATCGTGCGCGGCCTCTTGACCTTCAGGATGAACGACGCGCCGCTGATTCCAGTGCAGTTCGAGTGCCGGCTCCAGCGAGCCAGCCGCACGGTCCAGAGTGTGACCTACGGCGCCCTTGACGCGGACGGGACGCCGATCGCACGACGGCCCGTCGATCTGGTGAAAGAACATCGCATCCTCCGCGTCTGCGCCGCCCGTATCGAGTCGCAGATGGACACCGAAGCCAACAAGGCTGGCGATCGTACGCCACTGTCGGCGGCGGAACTGCTGCATGCGTCGACGACGTTCTCCACCCGAAATGGCACGGTGGACCTTGAAGGGCGGGGGCGCGCGCGATACGGCAACAACTACGAGTGGCAGGATCTGCGCTTCCGTTGCCGCTACGACGAGAAGAAGGCTGAAGCCGACAGGACCACGCACATGCTGTCGGCGGCGACGGCGCCGATGACGCGCACGTTACAAGCCGACCCACGAGCCGCGGTGAGCCAGTGTCAGGGGCTGGTGCGCAACGACATCATCGAAGACGCAAGGAGAACGCGCGGCTATCCGTGGACACGTCGTTTCGAGATCGAGCTTCCGGAATCGGCCACGGTCGCCGTCAACGGCAACGCGATCAGCGTGACCGGCCGAGGCGAAGTGCGACTCGATCCGGCACACAGACGGATGTCGCCAATCTCGTACGCCTGCACCTACGACACGGTGCAGCAGCGTCTCACCAGCGGCACGTTCCTCTATGAAGATGGCGGATGGACGCCCTCGGGAGCGCGCTCCACCGGTCCCACGGAAACGCTCGTCTGCGAAACGCTTGACGCCGGAATACTCCGG
>CADEEX010000009.1:5018-29567 GCA_902826465.1 uncultured Acidobacteriota bacterium | reverse complement strand
CTGTGACAGCAGCCGTGCATCGAAGAACGCTTCCAGCACCACGCGCGGCGTGGCGCCGATCTCTACGGCCACGTCCAGACACGGTGGCGCCGGCGTCGTCCTGTTGGCCATCGGAAGCCGCGAATTTTAGCACTTTAGCCTTCTGATACAGTGATTTGCCTATGCCGCAGCCGCTCGCATACCTCCTGCCCGAGTTCCTGCAAAGCGCTGAAGCGCGTCCCATCCGCATTCTCGCGGAGTACGTCGAGCCGCTTCGCCGGTTCAAGGAACAGAAGATTCAGGACACCGTGGTGATGTTCGGGTCGGCGCGCATCAACAGCCTCGATCGCGCCAAGCGCGAACTGCAGACCCTGAGGTCGCGTGGCGTGAAAGACGCCCCCGAGCAGTACGAGCAGGAGCTGCGGCGCAGTCGTAAGGCGATTGAGTGGGCGCGCTACTACGAAGAGGCCCGCGAAGTGGCGTTCAAGCTGACCACCTGGAGCGTGTCGCTGAAGTCCGAGAACCACCGATTCGTGGTCACCTCAGGAGGCGGACCGGGCATCATGGAAGCCGCGAATCGCGGCGCCACCGAGGCCGGTGGCAAGTCGATCGGGCTGAACATCCGGCTGCCGTACGAGCAGGACGCCAACCCTTACATCAGCGAGGGGCTGCAGTTCGAGTTCCACTACTTCTTCATGCGCAAGTTCTGGTTTGCGTACCTCGCCTCGGCGATTGTGGTGTTTCCCGGCGGCTTCGGCACATGCGATGAACTGTTCGAGATTCTGACGCTGGCGCAGACCGACAAGCTCTCGAAGCAGACCGACGTCATCCTCTACGGCCGCGAGTACTGGGACCAGGTGCTGAATCTTGGCCCGATGGCGGAGTGGGGGGCGATCTCAGAGAAGGATCTGTCGCTGCTGCACTACGCCGATACTCCGGATGAAGCGTTCGAGCATCTGCGGGAACATCTGGTCATCAACCACCTGCAGCCGCCCACTGCTCAGGAAGAGGAAGCGCCAGGGATCGCGGTGACGAAGGGGTAGTCAGTCAGTACAGCAGGAAGCGCGATCGCAGTCGCTCGAACTCGGCGACGCTGGGCTGCCACGATCGCGCGATCTCTTCCGCTTTGATCCCCGCCTCGATCTGCTCGCGCGTTTCGGCTGTACCTGCCAGGATGTCGAACGGCAGCTTCTCGTGCTCGTACTCGTACGGTGGGTCACGCCAGAGGAACGCCTCTGGGCCGGCCTCGCGGAAGGCTTCCGTCAGCAACACTGCCGCGAGCACAGGGTGGAACCTCTGGCGATCGGTGACGTGCAGCTGGCAGCCACCGCACGTGGTCTTGGCGTGTTTGTGAAACGTGGGCTCGAAGACGGCCGGACGAAACGTGACCCCTGGCAACTGTCGCCGGTTGAGCGCCGCCGCGAACGGTTCGGCTGACACCCATGGCGCACCAATCAGTTCGAACGGTCGCGTCGTGCCACGCCCCTCCGACACGTTGGTCCCTTCGAACAGCACGGTGCCCGGATACACGATGGCGCTGTCGAGGGTCGGCATGTTGGGCGACGGCATCACCCACGGCGCGCCCGCGTCGTCGTGGTACATCGAACGGCGCCATCCCTCCATGGTGACGACCTCGAGCTGAGCGCCGAGGCCGAAGTGTTCGTTGAACAGTCGCGCCAGCTCGCCGATCGTCATGCCGTGCCGCATCGGAATCGGATAGAGCCCGACGAACGACTCGAAGCCGTCGACCAGCATGGGACCTTCCACCGCATTGCCGCCGATCGGATTGGGCCGGTCGCACACGATGACCTTGACACCATCACGAGCCGCTGCGGTGAGGCAGTACGCCATCGTGTAAATGTAGGTGTAGATGCGGGTGCCGACATCCTGGAGATCGATGACGAGGACGTCGAGGCCCCGCAGCATGTCCGGCGTCGGGATCCGTGTCTCGCTGTAGAGCGAATAGATCGGCACGCGGCGGTCGTTGTCGCTGCTGTGCCCGGTCTCGATCATGTTCTCCTGCACATCGGAGCGAAACCCGTGCTGCGGCCCGAAGATGGCCGCCAGCCTTGCGCCCTCGAGTGCGGTCAGGCGATCGATGATGTGCACGAACTGGTGATCGACCGATGCCGGATTGCAGACAATGCCGACGCGTTGCCCGCGCAGCAACGAGGACGACAGCAGCCGCTCCGAACCGAGGCTGATGGACATGCGCCGAATTATTTCACGGACTGATTCGCGAGATGCGTTCGTGATACAAAGCGGACATCCGCCACATGAGACTCGCTCAGATCGCCGCCGCGATCGTCGTCTTTCTGCTTGTCGTGTCGACGCCTCAGGCGTCGGCGCAAGCCACGGCGTTTCGCTGGGCGGGTGATCCGGAGGGAGGCGCTCCGTACGTCGAAGCCAGTCCTGCCGACCCGAATGCGGTGGTCGGGTTCGATGTCGAAATCGCCGATCTGATCGCTCGTGGACTGAACCGGACGGCGCGATTTGTGTTCGTCCGTTTCGCGTCGATCGATCAGTCGGTCGATCGCGGTGACGCCGACATTGGCCTCAGCGGCATCGAAGATACGCCGACACGTCGGGCGGTCATGGCCACGACGGTTCCCTACTATCAGTTCAACGAAGTGCTGAGCGTTCGCGACGGCGATGCGGCGGCACTGCGGTCATTGAAAGACTTTCGCGGGCGGAAGGTCGCCACCCTGGGCGATACCATCGCCTACGAGATTCTGCTGCGCGCCGAACGTGAGTTCGGGCTCGAGGTGGTCGCCTACGAAGACGACGTGCATCCCTATTCCGATCTGGTGCTCGGCCGGGTCGATGGCGTCCTGCTCGACAACGTCCTCGCGGAGCGTCGCAAGAAGGCGCTGGCCGGCTTCACGATTCAGCCGGAGGTCGTTGCGACGAGCCACTACATCGGCGTCATGAGTCCGCGAGACACGGCGCTTCGCGATCGGGTCAACGAGATCCTGAAGGAGGGCATGCGCTCGGGCGAACTCGAACGGATCTTCCGGAAGTGGGGCGTCTGGAACGATCAACAGACGCCGCTCTATCAGCAGGTGCTGGCCGGCGAGCCGATTGAACCGGTGATGGGGCTCGACACGCGCGACAGCATTGTCACGCTCTCGAAATGGCAGGCGACGCTGCGGTATCTGCCGTCGCTGCTGCAGGCGTCCGTGGTTACGGTTGTGCTCTCGGCACTGTCGATGGCCCTGGCGGTGGCCCTCGGCGTATTGATTGCCAGCGGCCGTGTCTATGGTTCGCCGCCGGTGCGTCTGGCGCTCACGGCCTATGTCGAGTTGATGCGCGGGACGCCGGTGCTGCTGCAGCTGTTTGTGCTGTACTACGGCATCGCCTCGGCAATCCGGCTGCCGGCGTTTGTGGCGGCATTCCTCGGCCTCGCCCTCAACTACGCCGCCTACGAAAGCGAGATCTATCGCAGCGCGCTCGAAGCGATCTCGAAGGGACAACTGGAGGCGGCGCGCACGCTCGGTTTTACCGAGCAGCAGATTCTCCGCTTGATCCGCGGACCGCAGGCGTTTCGTCTGGCGTTGGCGCCCATGACGAACGACTTTGTCGCGCTACTGAAGGATTCGTCACTGGTGTCGGTGTTGACCGTGATGGAGTTGACCAAGCAGACGCAGATCTTCGCCACGAATCTCGGGAGCTGGGTGATTCCAGGCACGCTGTGCGCCGCGTTGTACCTGGCGATGTCGTTGCCGCTGTCGTCGCTGGCGCGGCGGCTCGAACAGCGATGGAAGGCGCCGACGACGTGAGCGATACGGTTGTCGCCCTTCGCGACCTCCACCTTCGGCGCGGCGAGCGCCGAATCCTCAATGGCGTCACGCTCGACGTTGCGCGTGGCGGCATCGTGGCGCTGATGGGGGCGTCCGGTTCTGGAAAGACGACGCTGTTGCGGGCAATCGCCGGGTTGGAGCCGTTCGACCAGGGGCAGGTCACGGTCGACGATGTGACGCTCCCACAGGGTCTGCCATCGCGCGCCGTCCTGGCTGGCCTTCGTCGGAAGGTCGGCATGGTGTTCCAGTTCCATTGCCTGTTCGAGCACCTGACGGCGACGCAGAACATCTGCCTGGCGCCCGTGCATGTGCAGAAGGCCAGGCCAGCGGACGCCGAGCGCCGCGCCACCGAGTTGCTGGTCTCCCTCGGTGTCGATCACCGCGCCAGGGCCCTGCCTCGCGAGTTGTCCGGAGGGGAGGCCCAGCGCGTGGCCATCGCCAGGGCGCTTGCCACGAACCCGCCGGTGCTGTTGATGGACGAGCCGACCGCGTCGCTCGACCCGGCCCGTCGCCAGGAACTGGCAGTATTGCTGAGGTCTCTGATCGACCGCGAGCGGCTGACGATCGTGGTCGTGACCCACGACGAAGAGTTTGCCGAATCGGCGGCCGATCGCGTGGTGACGATGCGCGAGGGGAGAGTGACGGGGAACGCCCCAGACCCCTCGTAGGACAGGGACTTACAGGTTATTGCTTTTCTCCCCTGTGCTAGACTACGCCCGTCTGGTGGTAAGCGCCCGCCTGCTTCGCCCGCGACGAGAGCCGATCGAGCTCAGTTCTGACTCGTTCTCCCTCCCCGCTTTTGCAGAGCCGACGAGTGGCCCACCCTTGCGTGAGGAGTGAGTATGGGTCGCAGGCTGTACGTCGGGAACCTTCCCTACAGCACGGGTGAAGCGGAACTTCAGGAGCTGTTCTCTCAGGCGGGCAACGTCGAAACGGTGCGCGTCATGCGCGACGCGGCCACAGGCCGGGCGCGTGGCTTCGCGTTCGTCGAGATGACGACTGACGAAGAGGCGCAGAAGGCAGCGAGCGAGTTGAACGGACACCAGATGGGCGGCCGGCCGCTCACGGTCAACGAAGCGCGTCCCAAACCCGAGGGTGGGTTCGGCGGCGGCGGCGGTGGCTTCGGAGGTAATCGTGGTGGTGGTGGCGGTGGCGGCGGACGTCGCGAGCCTCGGTGGTAATCAATGAAAGCTTGGGCTAAGGGCGATCGGGTAGTGCAGCCGACCTACGGGCCGGGCACGCTTGTTGAGGTCAACGAGCATCACACCGTGATCGATTTCGACGAGCACGGACGCCGCACGTTTTCTACTCGCCTCGTCACCCTGCAATCGACGAACGAGCCGGCACCCGCGAAATCGCCGCGCAAGCGCGCGGTGAAGGCGAAGACGGCGAAGACGAAGGACGCGAAAGAAGCGAAAGAGCCGAAGGAATCGAAGAAGAAAGACAAAGACAAGGAATGAAAGAGGCGGCCTGCAAAGGCCGCCTCTTTTCGTTTCAGCCTGCCAGGGCCTTTGCGGCCACCCACGCGCTCGACCACGCCCACTGGAAGTTGAAGCCGCCCAGACGCCCGTCGACATCGAGAATCTCACCGACCAGCGACAGGCCCGGACAGACACGCGATTCGAGCGTGCGCGCGCTGACCTCGCTCACGGACACACCGCCCGCCGTGGCCTCGGCGTATGTGAAGCCGCGTGTGTCCGTGATCGGCAGCGGCCACTCGGTGAGCGTTCGCGTCAGCCGCCGTCTCGACTCGCGATCGATACGCGAGGCCACGGTGTCCCGCGGAATCCGGCACGCGGTGAGCACCACATCGACGACGGCCGAGGGAAGCGCCTGTGCCAGCAGTGTCGTGATCGTCGCGCGTGGACGCTCCTGCGCGAGCGCGACGAGGTGCGCGTCGACCGTGTCGAACGGCGCCCCGCCCATGACGTTCATGGTCGCGGCGACGGGCCGTGCCTCGAGCACCGCTCGCGCCCAGACGCGGGACGCGTTCAGGGCCAGAGGCCCGCTGATGCCGAAGTGCGTCCACAGCAGGGAACCATTCAACCGCTCGGCGACACGTCCGTCGATCCAGATCGCGATCTCTGCATGATGCGAAACGCCGGACAGCATCTTGTGCGCGGTGTCGCGCTCGTCGAGCAGCAGCGGCGCCAGGGCCGGCGTGGTGTCGACGATGGTGTGGCCAAGTCGCCGGGCAAGTTCGTACCCGGAACCGTCGCTGCCACTCTTGGGCAGGGAACGTCCGCCCGTGGCGAGCACCAGCCGGGAGGCGACGACCTCTCCGTGCGAGGTGTCGATCGAGAACCCGCCAGGCATCGTGCTCACGGCGCGGACACGATGGTCAGCCTGCAGCGAAGCGCCGGCATTCTGCACCTCGCGCAGCAGCGCCTCGAGCACGTCGCGCGAACGGTTCGAGTCGGGGAACAGCTTGCCGAGTTCTTCTTCGTGAAGGTGGACGCTGAGGCGCGCGAAGAAGGCGAGGGTGTCAGCCACGGTGAAGGCGCGCAGCACCTGTCTGATGAATGCCGGTGAGCCGCCCCAGAAGTCGTGTTCCGTGACCGTGACGTTGGTGACGTTGCAGCGGCTGCCGCCGCTCACCAGAATCTTGGCGCCCGGCTTCTTCGCGCCTTCGAGCAGCGTGACGGAGACTGACGGGTTTCTGCGACGGAGAAAGGCAGCCGTGGCCAGACCGGCGGCCCCGGCACCGATGATCGCGACGTCAGTGTGCATGTGTGGTGACGAAGGGCTCAGGACGAGCTCGATTCGAGGGCGAGCCCGCGTGCCGCGGTGGCCAGGGCGCGATCGAGCGTCCAGAGTGGCGATCGTGTAAGCACCGCGCTCGCCAGCAGGTGGGCATCGACCCATCCCAGCCCTGTGGCGAACAGTCGGCGACGTTCGACCAGCGCCAACACTTCGTCGTGTGTCGCCACGGGAAGCTGTGGCAGCGTGCCGAGCAGGGCGAGCACCTGACGCCGGCCCTTCAGTGACCCTAGGCCTACCTCACCCATGACGATGGGATGGCAGGCGACCTGCTCGTGCTCAAGCAGGTTGACCAGGTGTGCGTTGCTGCGTCGCAGGTGCGCCACCCAGACCGAGGTGTCGACCAGAATCACCGGGTGCGCCGTGTGGCGGTGCGGCGGCGTCGCGGCGCCGTGGCGGACGGCTCTGAGCCGCCCAATGCCGCGAGCCGTTTCGCGCTCTCACGAGCAATAAGAGCGCGCAAGCCTTCGTGGACCAGCGCGGTCTTTTCCTGCACGCCGGTGAGATCGCGGGCCCGGTCGATCAAGGTGTTGTCGAGAATCATCGTGGTCCGCATATGCACAAGTATGGCCATGTTATGCATATGCGTCAAATTTGCCTGGGACCGGCTCTCGCCGCCTGGCGCGGGACGCGGGCACACGTTGCCGGGTCGCCGCTTCCCGTGGACGGTCGCGCTCGCTTCGATTATTTCGTCAACTCACCTCAGGCCGCGAGCGCGCCCGGAGACGGAATCGGCGAGCCTGGCCGCGCGCAGCATCAGATAGTGGCGCTCGGCGGTACTGGTGGTGCCGGTGGCGGCACGACGGTAGTGAGCGATGGCGGCGTCGCTGTGGCCCTGGCGCTCGAGCAGATGTCCCCGTGCCGCGTCGAGTCGATAGCGACTGGTCAGCAGCGCCTCGTGCTCGAGCAGGTCGAGCGCGGCTAGTCCGGCCGCGGCTCCCTCGACCATCGCTACGGCAATGGCGCGGCTCAATCGGACCATCGGCGTTGGCTGTATGCGCAGCAGGAGATCGTAGAGCGCGAGGATCTGTGGCCAGTCGGTCGTCTCCGTGCTCGACGCTTCATCATGCAGCGCAGCGATCGCCGCCTGAATCTGGTAGGCACCGGCGGGTCCCCTCGCCAGCGCCGCATTCAACAGCCTCAACCCTTCGGCGATGGTGTCGCGGTCCCACTGCGATCGATCCTGTTCGTCGAGTGGCACCAGGATGCCGTGTCCGTCGGTACGCGCCCTGCGCCGTGCATCGGTGAGCAGCATGAGCGCGAGCAGCCCGGTCACTTCCGGATTTCGTGGCAGCGCCTGCGCCAGCATCCTCGTCACCCTGATCGCTTCGTTCGACAGATCCACTCGCAGCACGTCGCGTCCGGACGTCGCCGCGTACCCTTCGTTGAACGTCAGGTACAGCACACTCAGCACGGCCGGGAGCCGTTCGAGCTGCTCGGTCGCGGTCGGCACCTCGAACGACGCGCCGGCACTCTTGACCGTGTGCTTGGCCCGGCTCACGCGCTGCGCCATTGTCGATTCCGGCACCATGAACGCGCGCGCGATTTCGGCTGTCGTCAAGCCGCCAACGGCACGCAGGGTCAGCGCGATCTGCGACGCTGGCGTCAGCGCCGGATGGCAACACATGAAGTAGAGGTCGAGCGTGTCGTCGTGGTCGCCGGCGAGGCGGTCGGCGGCGTGCGCGATCTGCTCGTCGGCGGGTACCAGTGACACGACGAGCTGTTCGCGGAGGCGCCGGGCGGTGTCGGCGCGCACCTGATCGGTCAGGCGCCGCGTGGCGACCTTGATCAGCCAACCGCGCGGGTTCTCTGGCACGCCCTGCGAAGGCCATTGGGTGGCGGCCGCAATCACGGCCTCCTGCACGGCATCCTCGCAACCGGCGAAGTCGCGATAGCGCCGGACGAGAATACCGAGCACCTGTGGCGTCGAGTCGCGCAGCAGATGCTGGATCGTCTCGTCCAGCGTTGGACTGATCATGCCCCCGGCATGGCGTCTGGTGGTGGACCGGTCATCACCTGGCGCACTTCAATCGCCATGTTGAGCGGCTTCCCCCCTTTGCCTGGTGCCGCCGAGGCTTCGGCGGCGATGGCATAGGCGCGCTCGGGGCTGTCGACGTCAACAATCCAGTAGCCGGCCAGAAATTCTTTCGTCTCCGGGAAGACGCCGTCGGTCACCGGTTCGCCATGGGCCCCGGCTCGTACCCGTTTCGCCTGGTCGGGTCCGCTCAGCCCTTCAGCGGCCACCAGTTCGCCCGACGCGCCGAGCTTCTGGGCAAAGGTGATCATGAAGCCGATGTGGCGCTGCAGGTCTTCCTTCGGCCAGCTCATGACCTGGTAGGGGCCACTCCCTGGCGTGTTCATCATCAACATGTATTTCATCAATCAATCTCCTTTGGGGCTCGGGGCTCGGGGCTCGGGGCTCGGCCTCGGTCTCGGGCGAACTCGCTCTTCACGCCGCCGGTTGCCGCCAGACTCGAACCTCCGACCTCGAACCTCGCACCTCGCACCTCGAAATTCGAACCTCCGTCCTACGCCCCGGCGTGCGCCCGCTCGAGGCTGGCAACATCGATCTTCACCATGCCCATCATGGCCTGTGCGACGCGTCCCGCCCTGATCGGGTCGGGGTCGCTCATCAGCCTCATGAGGGCCGTGGGGATGATCTGCCAGGTGAGGCCGAACTTGTCGTCGATCCATCCGCACCGATTCGGCGTGCCGCCGTCGAGCAGAGCCGACCAGTAGCGATCGACTTCTTCCTGCGAGTCGCACGACACGAACTGTGATGTCGCGGGCGAGAACGTGTAGTGCGGTCCGCCGTTCAGGCCGATGAAGCCCTGGCCGAACAGCTCGAACGTGACCGTCATGACGCTCCCTTCAGGCGCCGGGCCACCCCTGCCCCAGCGGGCGATCTTCTTGATGCGCGAATCGGGAAAGACCGACGTGTAGAACTCGGCGGCTTCTTCAGCGTTGTCGTTGAACCAGAGATACGTCGTGATCTTCTGCGTGGTGGCCATGTCTGCTCCCGTGGTGTCTGTTCTGGGCGTTTCATCCCATAGTCGAAGCTGGTCGGGGATTCTCGACATTGGCTCACGGCTCACGGCTCACGGCTCACGGCTCACGGCTCACGGCTCAGGGCTCAGGGCTCAGGGCTCAGGGCTTAAGGCTTAGTTGACACGTCGCGGCCAGAGCTGCTGGCCGTTCACGTATACAGCGCGGACCCATGCGGGCTCGAGGAACATGGTGTGGCTGCGCGCCGGCGAGAGCTGGTCTTCGGCCTTCAGTTCGCGGACGCGCTGGAACACCAGCCGCCCCTGCGTCTCGCCCTCGAACGCCATCCCGCCGAAACCGACGCGCACCCAGCCGCCGTCGTCAGATGCGCTGACGATCTGATCCGTCGGCAGCGACACCTGCAGCCCGTGGCTCAGGAGCACGAACGTGCCTGGCGGGCCGTTGCGGTGAATGGGAAGCTGGGACGGGCGGTCCGCCTGAATGTGTAGCGCGGATGGCGCAACGAACTCGATGATCAGCGGTGCCATCCGGCGTCCCCTTGTGTTTCGGTCAGGAAAGCGGCTGAATACTGCGATGCCAAAACGGCGACGGGTCAGCCGTCCTCACGTCGAGTCTAAGCCACCGCAGCGGCTGGTCACGAAGGCGCGGAAACAGGAGTTGGACGAGGAACGAAGGCGCGCGACGCCTCCGGCCACAGTGGCGCCTCCGTCGAAGGAACCGGTGCGTCCGGCGACGACGATACGGCCTGCGTCGGCTCAGCGCGAACGCGTTCACGAGTCACCGGATCTGCTGGCGATGCTGACGGGGCGGAAGAAGCCGGTTGCTGGCGAGGAGTGAGGTGCGACTGGCTCTGGCGTCCGCCCTCGCCCGTCAGCTACGACGGGACAGTGGTGGGCGGTTTCGTTGGCTGGCCGAGACGCGGTCGCCTATAAGACTGGCAAGCGAAGTCTGGTGCGGAAGAGAGGACTCGAACCTCCACGGTATTGCTACCGTCAGCCCCTCAAGCTGATGCGTCTGCCAATTCCGCCACTTCCGCAAGTGGGTGGTGCGAACCACGGTCGAACGCGAGCGACGGCTGAGGAAGCCGTCGATGTCTTACTGCTGCGGCGCGGGTGCCGGTGTTGCCGGTGCGGTCGTTGCCGGGGCCGGAGTCGTAGCCGCCGGAGCCGGAGTCGCGGCCGGAGTGGCTGCCGGGGGCGGTGTACTGCCCGAGACCACTGATGCCGGTCCGCGCTGACCCATCACGGCCAGCACCAGCGAGCCCAACATGAACAGCACCGCAAACACGGTCGTGAGCTTCGAGAGCAGCGTGGCGCCAGCCCGGGCGCCGAACGCCGCCTGACTGCCGCCGCCGCCAAAGGCGTTGGCCATGTCGCCGCCTTTGCCCTGCTGCAGCAGAATCACCAGCAGCAGCACGAGGCAGACGAAGACGTAAAGCGTGGTCATCAAGTAGTAAAGCATTGCCGTCTTTTCGGAAACCGCGATTATAGCGTAGCCGGGCGGCTCTTTGTCACCATCTCGACAAAGGCCTGCACATCGAGACTGGCCCCGCCCACCAGCGCCCCGTCCACATCGGGCTCCCGCATCAGCCCTTCGATGTTGTCCGGCTTGACGCTGCCCCCATAAAGAATGTGGCAGTTTTCGGCGGCATGGGCGCCAAACCACTGCCGCAACCGGCCGCGGATGTGGGCATGCGCCTCCTGCGCCTGGCTGTTGGTGGCCACCCGTCCGGTGCCAATCGCCCACACCGGCTCGTAGGCCAGCACCAGGGTGTCGGCCACCTGGTCGGCGGTGAGGCCATCGAGGCCGTTCTTGATCTGGCGGTCGAGCACTGCCAGCGTCTGGTTGCCCTCGCGTTCCTCGAGCGTTTCGCCAATGCAGACGATGGGTGTGAGCGCGGCGGCGAGCGCCGCCTGCAACTTGCGACCGACGATCGCGTCGGTTTCGCCGAACAGCCGTCGCCGTTCCGAGTGGCCGATAATCACGAATTCGGCACCCGCTTCCTTCACCATGGCGGCCGACACTTCACCCGTGAACGCGCCCTCGCGCTCCCAGTAAATGTTCTGCGCTGCCACGAACGCGCTCGTGTGGCGCAGCGCCTCGGCGACGGTGTGAATGGCCGTGAACGGCGGGGCAATGACGATCTCGACGTCGGTGATGTCCTTCACCAGCGGGCCGAGCTCCTTCGCGAAGACGAAGGCCTCCTGCACGGTCTTGAACATCTTCCAGTTGCCGGCAACGAGTGGCAGCCGCATGGGATTATTCTACGCGCGCCCCAACGGTCGGGCTCAGTGCGTCACGTCTGCGGCAGCCCCTGCAGGCGTCGCGTCGGCAAGCGCGGCGACGCCGGGCAGCGTCTGGCCGCCGAGAAACTCGAGCGATGCGCCGCCGCCGGTCGAGATGTGGGTGATGTGCGACGCAATGCCGGCTTTCTTCACCGCCGCGATCGAATCGCCACCGCCGATGATGGTGGTGCCGACGACGCCGGCCACCGCGTCGGCCACCTCGTTGGTGCCGGCGGCAAACGCGGTCACTTCGAAGATGCCCATGGGACCGTTCCAGAGCACCGTCTTGGCGGCGCTGATCGCCTCGGTATAGGCGTCGATGGTGTCCGGTCCAATGTCGACGCCCATACGGTCGCCAATCGCAGCGTCGCCCACGGCCAGCGTCTGATTGTCGCCACTGCCATCGAGCTTGTTGGTCACCATGTGATCGGTCGGCAGCATCAGCATCACGCCGCGCGCCGCGGCGTCGGCCGTGACGGCACGTGCGGCATCGAGCTTGTCGTTCTCGACGAGCGACTTGCCGACCGGCACGCCACGTGACGCGAGGAATGTGTAGGCCATGGCGCCGCCAATGATCAGGCGGTCGACCTTCTTGAGCAGGTTGTCGATCACCTCAATCTTGTCGGACACCTTGGCACCGCCGAGAATCGCCACGAACGGACGCTCCGGCGTTTCGAGTGCATGGCCGAGGAAGCGCAGCTCACGTTCCATCAGGAGTCCGGCGGCTGCCTGCGGCAGATGATGTGTGATTCCTTCTACGGAGGCGTGCGCACGATGCGCCGCGCCGAACGCGTCGTTCACGTAGAGGTCGGCGTGCGCAGCGAGCGCTTTGGCAAATGCCGGGTCGTTCTTCTCTTCCTCAGCGTGGAAACGCAGGTTCTCGAGCAGCACCACAGCACCGGTGGCCTTCGCCTTCTCGATCGCCTTGGCGACCGGTTCGCCGATGCAATCGTCGGCAAACACCACCGGGCGCTTGATCAGTTGCCCGAGCCGTTCGGCCACCGGACGAAGACTGAACTCCGCGCTCGGCTTCCCCTTCGGTCGGCCGAGATGACTGGCCAGGATGACCGTTGCCCCCTTGTCGACCGCGTACTGAATCGTGCGGAGCGACTCGCGAATCCTCGTGTCGTCGGCAATCACGCCGTCCTTGATCGGGACGTTGAAGTCGACGCGGATGAAGACGCGCTTGTGTCCGAGATGCAGCTGGCGAATCGACAGCTTGGCCACGCTAGAGGCCCTTCTTGACCATGAAGCGCAGCAGGTCGACGCAGCGGCTCGAATAGCCCCACTCGTTGTCGTACCACGCCAGCACCTTCAGGAAGTCGCCGTCCATCATCTTGGTATACGCCGCGTCAACGATCGACGAGTGCGGGTTGCCACGGAAGTCGATCGACACGAGCGGCGCCGTCGAGTACTCGAGCAGCCCCTTCAAGGCCCCTTCCGACGCGGCCTTCAGTGCCTGGTTGACCTCGTCAGCGGTGGCCGGCCGCTCGAGAATGGCCGAGAGGTCGACGACCGACACGTTCGGCGTCGGCACGCGCATCGAGATGCCATCGAGCTTGCCCTTCAGCTCAGGGAGCACTTCGCCCACGGCGCTGGCGGCGCCAGTCGTCGTCGGGATCATCGACAGGGCGGCGGCGCGGGCGCGGCGCAGATCCTTGTGGGGAAGGTCGAGCAGCTGCTGGTCGTTCGTGTAGGAATGGATGGTCGTCATCCATCCCTTCTTGATCCCGAATGTCTGGTGAATGACTTTGGCGAGCGGCGCGAGGCAGTTGGTGGTGCAGGAGGCGTTCGAGATGATCTGATGCCTGGCTGGGTCGTACTTCTCTTCGTTGACGCCGAGCACGACGGTGATGTCTGGACTCTTGGCCGGCGCCGTAATGACGACCCGTTTGGCCCCGGCCGTCAGGTGCTTGGCGGCATCGTCGCGCTTGGTGAAGAGCCCGGTGCCTTCGAAGACCACGTCAACGCCCAGGTCTTTCCACGGCAACTGCGCCGGATCCTTGATCGACAACACCTTGAAGCTGTCGCCGTCCACCGAGATTGAGTCGGTGCCCGCTTCGACGCTGGCGTGAAGATTTCCGAGGACCGAGTCGTACTTCAGGAGGTGGGCGAGTGTGCCCGCGTTGGTGAGATCGTTGACGGCGACAAAATCGATGTTCTTGTCACCGAGCGCCGCGCGCATGATGTTGCGCCCGATGCGTCCGAACCCGTTGATGCCGACCCTGACCGCCATCTACCAGCCTCCCGAACTCAATTAGCGCCTCTCGTCGGCGCACGATAAACGGGCAATTGTAGCCAACGATCTTGCAGAGGGTCAATTGAGATGGCTATACTGTGCAACGCTCTAAACTATTGTAATAGACGGCCTTACCAGATTTTCTGCCATTTGGTTTCGACGAATCGGGCCCGCATCTTTCGATGTACTTCATCTACAGCCTGCTGACGCTCGTCGCGTTCATCGTCATCTCGCCGTACTTCGTCTACCAGGCGATTCGCTACCAGAAGTACGTGGGCGGCCTGCGCCAGCGCCTTGGCTTCCTGCCGATTACGCTCAACGTCGATGGCGACGAATCGATCTGGATTCACGCGGTGTCTGTGGGCGAGACCCTGACGACGCGCGCACTCGTCGCTGATCTCAAGTCGCGCTATCCGCGTCTGCGCTTGTATCTCTCGACCACGACGATGACCGGGCAGGACGTGGCCAGGAAGATTCCCCAACTCGACGGCGTCTTCTACTTCCCGTTCGACTGGTCGTTCATCGTGCGCCGCACATTGCGCATCGTCAGACCGCGACTCTTCGTGATGGTCGAGACCGAAATCTGGCCGAACATTCTGCGGCTCTGCCAGGATCGCAAGGTCAAGACGATGGTGATCAACGGGCGTATTTCGGCGCGCTCGTATCCGCGCTACCGGTTGGTGCGGCCGTTCTTCCGCCGGGTCCTGCGCGACATCGATCGCTTCTGCATGCAGAGCGAGGAGTCGGCGCGACGCCTCATCGACCTCGGCGCCGATCCGTCGCGGGTGACGGTGACCGGCAGTCTCAAGTTCGACTCGCTGCAGTTGCCGCTGCCCGTGGCGCACGGCAAGCCTCGGGAGCGCGTCCTGCGCTACTTTCAGCTCAATCCATCCCGCGTCGTGCTGGTGGCCGGCAGCACGATGAAGGGGGAAGAGGGCGCCGTGTTGCGCGCGTTCGCGCGCGTGAAGTCGATTTCACCTGGCGCGCTGCTGATTGTGGCGCCGCGCCACACGCCACGGTTCGACGAAGTTGAGGCCATGGCGCGTGAAGAAGGCTTCAGTGTCGCGCGTCGCTCCAATCTGCGGATCGATGATGAGCCGCGCGCCGACGTGGTTGTGCTCGATACCATCGGCGAACTGGCGCAGGTCTATCAACTGGCGACGGCCGTCTTCGTCGGAGGCAGCCTCGCCGACTTTGGCGGCCACAACATCCTCGAGCCGGCCGTCTTCGGCAAGCCGATCGTCGTCGGTCCTCACATGCACAACTTCAAGGAGATCGCCGAGATTTTCCTGAGCAACGACGCCGTGATTCAGGTGCAGAACGAACGCGAGTTCGAAGAGACCGTTCGCAACCTGATGACCGATCCCGTGCGCCGGGCGCGTCTCGGCGCGGCCGCGCGTGCCCTGATCGACGCCAACCGCGGCGCCAAAGACAAGACACTGGCGGTGATCGACGAACTGCTCCCGCACCGGGGCACGGTCGTGCGTCCGTTCCGACTGGCGCACTAGTGGCGGGCCTCGTCGAGTGAACCCGCTCAGTTCGATGTATGGCGCGGCCGCGTCGTGGCGACGCCGCTGGTACGCCCGTGATGCCTCGCGCGTCCGTCGGCTGGCGCGCCCCGTCGTCAGCGTCGGCAATCTTCGCGCCGGTGGCAGCGGCAAGACGCCGGTGGTGGCGCATCTGGCGCGGCTGCTGTCGGCACAGGGCGAGCGCCCCGCGATCCTCTCGCGCGGGTACGGTCGTCGACGCTCCGGCGGCGACGTGGTGGTGGTGTCCGACGGCCAGCAAATCCTGGCCGACTACCAGTCGTCAGGTGACGAGCCACTGATGCTGGCGCGCGCGCTGCCGTTCGTGCCGATTGTCGTTGGCGCCGACCGGTTTGCGTCGGGAACGCTCGCGGAGCGTCAGCTTGGCGCCACGGTGCACGTCCTCGACGATGGGTTTCAGCACGTCGCACTGGCACGCGACGCCGATCTGCTCCTCGTCGACGACAGCGATTTGACGGAGCGTGTGCTCCCGGTAGGGCGTTTGCGCGAGCCCGTGGCCAACGCGGCGGTGGCCGATGCGCTGCTGGTGACGGCGGCCGAGGGCGTCGATGTCGCGCGCATCGCCTCGGCGATGGGCGTGGCCACTGCGTTCCGCGTCGTGCGACGCCTTGGCCCGGCGCTGCCGTTGCGCGGTGCGCCCCGTCCGGTGGTCCGTAGCGACAGAGTCGCGGCCTTTGCCGGCATCGCGCGTGCGCACAGATTCTTCGATGATCTCGTGCAGCATGGGTGGCAGGTTGTCGAGTCCGTCAGCTTTCGCGATCACCATCCCTACACCCAGCGAGATTTCGATCGCGTCGTCGCAACCGCGCGGGCCGCTGGGGCCGTGGCGCTGTTGACCACCGAGAAGGACGCGGTCCGCCTGGAGGCGATCGACTGCACGGCGATGCCGCTGGCCAGTGTCTCGCTCACCGCCACCGTGGAACCGGCCGATGTCTTTGTGCCGTGGCTGATGTCGCGAGTGCGGGCCGCCCAGGCATGATGCACCGTCTCGAGACCCTGGCGGCGAAGTTCGTGATTGCCGTCGTGCGCGTCACGCCGAGCCGCGTGCTGCTCGCTGCAGGTTCAGTCGTCGGCTGGCTGTTCTACCTTGTCGACCGCAAGCACCGTCGCGTCGCGACCGAGAACGTGGCGGCGGCGCTCCCACAACGCCGTCCGGAAGAGCAGCGCGCGATCGTCCGCGGTGCCTTTCGCCACTTCGGTCAACTGCTGTTCGAGATGCTGAAGTTCAGCACGCTCTCACCGCAACAACTCCTGGCGCGGGTCGAGTTCGAGGGGGAAGAGCGCGTCAGGGCGGCGGTCGCACAAGGTCGCGGCATCGTCTTCGTGACCGGTCACTTCGGCTTCTGGGAACTGCAGTGCGTCGTGCATGCGCTTCGGCTGCCGCCGATGGCCGTGATGGCACGGGCGCTCGACAACCCGGCGCTGAACGAGATGCTCGAGCGCATGCGCACCCGTACCGGCAACGCCGTGATCTACCGACAGGGTGGGATTCGCAAGGTCCTGCGCCGATTGCAGGGCGGCGGGGCGGTTGGTGTGCTCATCGATCAGCACATTCTCGGGCGCGATGCGGTGCAGGTGACGTTCTTCGATCGGCCAGCGGCGACGACATCGGCGGTGGCGGCGCTGGCGCTCAGAACCGGGGCCGTGGTCGTGCCGCTGTTCGCGCTGCCGCTCGGCGGGGGTCGCTACCGCATGATCTACGAACCACCCGTGGCCCCTCCGGGGCCCGATGTGGCCGACCCGATCCAGGATTTCACGCAGCGCTGCACCGACGTGCTCGAGATGTACGTACGCCGCAGGCCGGAGTTGTGGCTCTGGATGCATCGGCGATGGCGGGTAGATTCGTAACAGTTCCGCGGTGCCGCGGTGCCACGGTTCCGGGTGCTAAACCGGCGCCCTTGCCGCGATCGGCATGCGCCAGCCAGTGCCGAAGGCGCGATCGGTCACCTTCAAACCTGGCGCGGCCTGCTTGCGCTTGAACTCGGCGCCGCGCACCAGCGTCAGCACTCGCGACACCGTGGCCGGGTCGAACCCGGCGGCGACAATCTCCTGAGCCGATTGATGCTGCTCGACGTGCCGTTGCAGGATGGCGTCGAGTTCGTCGTAAGGCGGCAGTGAGTCCTGGTCCGTCTGGTTCGGGCGCAGTTCCGCCGACGGGGCCTTGGTGATGGACGCCTCGGGAATCACCGCACGCCGGCGTGTGGTGTTCAGCCACTTCGACACCCGATACACCATCGTCTTGGGGACGTCGGCGATGACCGCGAGGCCGCCGGACATGTCGCCGTACAGCGTGCAGTAGCCGACGGCGAGTTCCGACTTGTTGCCGGTGGTCAGCAGCAGCGCGCCGCGTTTGTTCGACAGCGCCATCAACAAGTTGCCGCGGATGCGTGCCTGGATGTTTTCTTCCGTGACGTCGCGAACGGTGCCCGCGAACGCCTCGGACAGCGTCGCTTCCATCGCCGACATCGCATCGGCAATCGGCAACGTCAGCGTGTTGATGCCGAGGTTCTTCGCGAGCGCGAGGGCATCGTCGATGCTCCCCTGGCTCGAGAACGACGACGGCATCAGCACGCCGAGCACGTTGGCGGCACCCAGTGCGTCGGCGGCGATGGCCGCCGTCAGCGCCGAATCGATGCCGCCGGACAGGCCGAGGACAACGCGCGAGAATCCGCACTTGCGTGCGTAATCGCGCGTGCCAAGCACGAGCGCGCGCCAGATCTCGGATTCGGCGTCGAGATCGCTCGCGGTCGGCAGCGATCCGGTGGCGGCGAGATCGCAGATCACCACGTCGGTCTCGAACGAGCGTCCTCGCGCCAGGCACGCCCCCGCCGCGTCGAATCCGCAACTGCGTCCATCGAAGATCAGGTCGTCGTTGCCGCCGACCTGATTCACATAGACCAGAGGCACTTTGTATTTGCGTGCCATGCTGCCGAGCATGTCTTCGCGGCGACCATGCTTGCCGGTCGCAAACGGTGACGCTGACAGGTTGACGATCGACTGCGCACCGGCGCGGACCAGTTCCTCGACCGGATCGTGGTGATAGCGTCGCCGTTTCCAGAAGTCGCGGTCGTTCCAGATGTCTTCGCAGATGCTGATGCCGACGCGCTGTCCGGCGATGTCGACGGTCTGCGCACCATGGAACGGCTCGAAGTAGCGGTCTTCGTCGAAGACGTCGTAGGTCGGCAGCAGTGCCTTGCGGAACCGTGCGTCGACGCGGCCATGGCGCAGCAGGGCCGCGGCATTGAAGAGCGGCCGGCCCTCGTCGGACGCATTGGTTTCGGGGAGACCGACCAGGGTCGGCGGCAGGTTGGCGAGCGAGGCCGCAAGGTCGGCGGCCACCGCCCAGCTCCGCGCCACGAAGCTGCTGTTCAGCAGCAGGTCGCGCGGCAGGTAGCCGACGAGCGCCAGTTCGGGGGTGACCGCCAGATCGGCCCCTCGCGCGCCGGCCTCGCGGACGGCGTCGAGAATCAGGCGCGCGTTGCCGTCAATGTCGCCGACCGTCGGATTCAGTTGCAGGAGGGCGATCTTCACGGCGGGCGTGCCTTTCGCGATCCCCGAAGGGCCGTGCTACTCGGTGAAGCGGTACTTGATCAGAATCCAGAGAGCTTCGACGCCGGACATCCACGTAATCTTCTTGCCTTCATCGTAGTTCCGGCCCGCATACGTGATTGGAATCTCGTAGACCCGATAGCCGCGCTTGAAAATCTTCGCCGTGAGCTCGGGTTCGATGCCGAAGCTGTTCGACTCGAGCTTGAACGACCGCAGGACCTCAGTGCGCATCACCTTGTAACAGGTTTCCATGTCGGTCAGCATCGTGTTGTAGAGCACGTTGGTGAAGAACGTGACGATGCAGTTGCCAACGTAGTGCGTGAACAGGAAGACGCGGTGCCGCCCGAGGAAGCGTGAGCCATACACGACGTCGGCGTGTCCGCTGAGAATCAGCGAAATCAGCTCCGGATACTCTTCGGGCGAGTATTCAAGGTCGGCGTCCTGGATGATGACCATGTCGCCGGTGACGGCCGCGAAGCCACGGCGGAGCGCCGAGCCCTTGCCAGCGTTCTCCTGATGATGCAGCGAGAACTGCAGTTCGGCCTGCAGCCGGTCGAGGATCTCCTTCGTGCCGTCCTTCGATCCGTCGTTGACGACGACCAGTTCGATGTTCAGCGGGACTTTGAGGACGCGGCGGATGATCTCTTCGACCGTGGTACGCTCGTTGTACACGGGCATGACCACCGACAGCTTCGGGTTGGCCGGCAGCGGACCGAATGGTTTCTGTGCCATCGAAACTGAAAACGTACCACATCCGGGCGTGAGGCACGACCGGTGAGCCGGCGGCTGCTCCTTTTCTCTCCGAACTGGCTGGGCGACGCCGTCATGGCGCTACCGGCACTCGAGTCGATCCGCGTCACATGGCCAGACGCGACGATCGATGTCGCGGCGCGTCCGGCGGTGGCGCCACTGTTCTCGCTCGTGTCCGGAATCGACCGCATCGTGACGCTCGAGCGAGGTCTGGCCAGTGCGCCCACACTTCGTGAATCAGGCTACGACGTGGCCCTCTTGTTCACGAACTCGTTCCAGACCGCCAGGCTGGCCTATGCGGCCGGCGTGGCCGAGCGCTGGGGCTACCGCGCCGATTTCCGCTCGTGGCTGCTCACGCGCGGTGTGCCTCGGCCCTCACGATTGCATCAGGTCGACTACTACAGGACGCTGGTGTCGTCGCTTGGGTTCAGCGGTGGGCCGACCGATCCGCGGATTGACCTCGATGCGGCGCGACGCGCCGATGGCGCACGGCTTCTGGCCGACGCTGGCTGGGATGGCGCCACGCCGCTCGTCGCTCTCGCGCCAGGCGCGGCCTTCGGATCAGCGAAGCGTTGGCCCGCGCCCTCGTTCGCAGACCTCAGCGATCACCTTGCTGGCGATGGGATCCGCGCCGTGCTGATTGGCAGCCCTGGCGATCGCGAGGCCGGCGGCGAGGTCAAAGCGGCGATACGCAGTCGCGTTGCGCCAATCGACCTCATTGGCCGCACGGATATTCCGCAGCTGGCCGGCGTGCTGTCACACTGCCGAACGCTGATTACCAACGATTCAGGCGCCATGCATCTGGCAGCCGCCATCGGCGTCAACGTGGTCGTGATGTTCGGCCCGACGCGCGAGCACGAAACCTATCCGCGTGGCGCCGGACGTCATGCCTTTCTCAAGAACCCCGTGTGGTGCCGGCCCTGCATGCTGCGCGAGTGTCCATTGACGCATCGCTGCATGACAGGCATTGCCGTGGATGCGGTACACCATGCGGCCACCGCCTTGTCATGACGTCAACATACGACGGCGCCACGTTTCCACGCTCCGCGGTGTTTCTCGATCGCGACGGCACGCTCATCGAGGAAGTGGGCTATCTGGATAGGCCTGAGCGCGTTCAGCTCTACCCGTGGGCCGGCGACGCCATCCGGGCGCTGAATCGTGCCGGCATTCGCCTGGTCATGGTCACCAACCAGTCCGGCATTGCCCGCGGCTTTTTCGACGAGCACATGGTGCAGCGGATCCATGGCCGCATTGCCGAACTGTTGGCTCGCGGCGGCGCGCACATCGACGCGTATTACTATTGTCCGCACCATCCGGACGGGAAGGTGGCGGCGTACGCACGGGCGTGCGACTGCCGGAAACCTGGTCGGGCGCTGGTCGACCGCGCGATCGCCGAGTTCGGTATCGACCCGGCGCAGTCGTTTGCGGTCGGCGATCGGTGGTTCGACGTCGCGCTGGCGCGCACCGTCGGTGCCAAGGGCGTGCTGGTCCGCACCGGATACGGCGCGATGGAAGCCCTGACACCAACCGCACACCTGGTACCCGATGCGGTGACCGATAACCTGGCGGGTGCCGCCTCCTGGATTCTGAGCTCGCTGGAGAACACGCGATCGCGATGACCGAACGACTGCTGGCACTCGTCGAGAACTGTGTAGATCGCCGCGTCCTGGTGATCGGCGACCTGATCGCCGATGAATTCATCTACGGCGCCGTGAGCCGCGTGTCGCGCGAGGCACCGGTGCTGATCCTCAAGTACGACACGACGGAGATTGTCGCCGGCGGTGCGGGGAACGCTGCCAACAACGTGGCCGCGCTTGGTGGCCGCCCGACCATCGCCGGGCTCGCCGGCAACGACCCGGAAGGAAAGCGGATGCTCGCGGCCTTTCCGGCCATCGTCGATCGACGTCTGGTGGTGCGATCGCCGCAGTATCGAACACCGGTGAAGACGCGCATTCTTGCTGGCGGTATCCATTCGGCCAAACAGCAGGTCGTCAGAATCGATCGCGAAACGGGCTGGCCGCTCGATGCGCGGCTCAGCCGAGCGTTCGCGCGGAAGCTGGCGCCGGCCCTCGCCGAGTGCGATGCCGTGGTGCTCTCCGACTACGGCTCCGGCCTGGTGACCCCGGCGCTGGCCGCCACGGTGCGGCGTGGAGTACGCGCGCTCAAGAGGAAGCGTGCCGTACCGGTACTGCTCGACAGCCGCTATCGGCTGCTCGAGTATCGCGGCCTCACCACGTGTACACCGAACGAATCGGAGGTCGAGCAGGTGCTCGGCGTCCGCATCGCCGACGATCCGCAGGTGCTCGAGGCGTCTGGCCGCACGTTGCTCAGCCGCACAGGGATGGAATCGGTGCTGATCACGCGCGGCAGCCGCGGCATGGCGCTCTTCGAGCGGCGCCGTCCGACCACGCACATTCCCATCTATGGCTCAGACGAAGTCGCCGATGTCACCGGCGCTGGCGATACCGTCATTGCCACGATGGCACTCGGCCTCGCCGCGGGCGGCACCTTTGTGGAAGCCGCACGGCTGGCCAACTACGCGGGCGGGCTCGTGGTGATGAAGCGCGGCACCGCGACGGTCACCGCCGCCGAGTTGTCGCAGGCGATTGAACAAGACAGTCCGGCGAGCTGACGCGGACGAGCGATGGTCGTCACCGAAGCACAACTGATCGACGCCGTCGCGCGTGAACGCGCGGCTGGACGGAGCATCGCCTTCGCGAATGGATGCTTCGACCTGCTCCACGTCGGACACGTCCGCTATCTGCAGGGCGCTGCGGCGGAGGCCGATCGTCTCGTGGTGGCTGTGAACGACGACGCGTCGGTGGGTGGACTCAAGGGCCCGGGACGGCCCGTGCAGAGTGGTCCCGATCGCGCCGAACTGGTCGCTGCCCTGCGCGGTGTCGACTACGTCGTGTTGTTTTCTGAGCCTGACGTCAGCCGGTTGCTGACGTTGCTGCGACCGGACGTGCACTGCAAAGGGACCGACTACACGGTCGAGACCGTGCCGGAACGCGCCATCGTGCAGGCCTATGGCGGCCGGACCGCCATTGTCGGCGATGCCAAGCAGCACAACACGCGCGAACTCATCGCGCGGATTGCCCATGGCACCGAGTAGCCGGCTCGCCGCGTGAAGCGCATCCTCATTGTCAGACTTGGCGCCCTGGGCGATATCGTGCACGCGATCCCGGTGGCGGCGGCGCTTCGTTCGGCCTATCCGTCCGCGCAGATCGACTGGCTGGTCAGCTCGAAGCATCGCGAAGTACTCGAGTATGTCGAGGGACTCGATCGCTGCATCGTGTTCGATGATCGCGACGGCGCGACCGGCGGCCGTTCCTTCTGGCAGACGATGCGCGAACTTCGCGCTTCCCGGTATGACGTGACGCTCGACTTGCAGGGACTGCTGAAGTCGGCGGTGATTGCCAGGCTGTCCGGATCGGCGCAGGTGATCGGCTTCAATGCCAGGTATGCGCGCGAGTCGCTGGCGCGCTTCTTCTACACGGTGGTGCACGATCCCGGCGGCGCTGGCATTTATGCACCCAGCGAAACACGCCATGTCGTCGACATCAACCTCGGCATGCTGCGCGAACTGGGCATCAATACCACGGCCCGGACATTTCCTTTCAGGGTGACCCAGTCGCCGATTGCCGATGACTGTGCAGCGCGAGCGGAGGGCCCCTACGCGTTGCTCAACCCTGGTGCGGCGTGGCCGAACAAGCGATGGCCGCCAGATCGATTGGCGGCGCTTGCGGTGTCGTTGCGACGGCGCCATCAGATGATGTCGGTCGTGTTGTGGGGTCCAGGAGAGCGCGCACTGGCGGCACACGTGGTGTCGCGTGCCGAAGGTGCCGCGCTGATGACGCCAGACACGAACATCGGCGATGTGCTCGCGCTGGCGCGCGGCGCCGCCGTGATGGTCTCTGGAGACACGGGGCCCACGCACATTGCCGCCGCGCTCGGCACGCCGATCGTCGGCATTTACGGGCCGACACGTCCCGAGCGGAACGGGCCCTGGCAGCGAGATGACGAGACGGTGTCGAGGGCCGCGCAGTGCCAGTGCCACCACTCGCGGCAGTGCCGTGTCGCCCGCATGTGCCTGCTCGACATCGAGACCGATGAGGTGATCGCGGCGGTCGACCGGCGCCTTGCGGCTGAAAGACTACACCGTGGCTAGCGCCGTCAATCGTCTGGCGCGCTGGCGAGTGCCGCTCGGTTTCGCCTTCGCGATTGTCGTGCTGTGGCTGGCGACGCCGACGCGCCCCCTGCTGTTGTGGGGTGGGGCGATTGCGGCGGTGGGCGAGGCGCTGCGTGTGTGGGCGGCTGGACACCTGAACAAGTCGCGCGAAGTGACCGCGTCCGGCCCCTACCGCTGGTTTGCCCATCCGCTCTACGTCGGCTCGAGCATCATGGGTGCTGGGTTAGCGGTGGCGTCTGGCAGCATCGTCGTCGCCGCCATCATCGCCGTGTATATGACGGCGACGATTGGCGCCGCGATCAAGAGCGAGGAAGCGTTCCTGCGCGGCAAGTTTGGCGCGGCCTACGACGCATGGCGTCGCGGCAATGGCCGGACAGACGTGGACGGCGCGTCTCGTCCCTTCAGCCTGAACCAGGCGATCGCGAATCGCGAATACCGTGCC
>CADEEX010000009.1:0-5008 GCA_902826465.1 uncultured Acidobacteriota bacterium | reverse complement strand
TGGCCGGCGTCGTTGGCGCGCTGCTGTTGCTTCTGCTTAAAGCCTCGTTATAATGAATAGCTCTGGCGGACGGGAGCCGGGTGATGGGGGCGGTTAGCTCAGTTGGTAGAGCTCCGGCTTTACACGCCGGCTGTCACAGGTTCGAGTCCTGTACCGCCCAATCTGCAACAGGCATTGCAGATTATCGGAGATGAGCAATCTTTGGGGTCGTAGTTCAGTTGGTTAGAACGCCGGCCTGTCACGCCGGAGGCCGCGGGTTCGAGTCCCGTCGACCCCGCCATTTAGCAAGCACGTGCCTCAGTCGCGAGTAGTGACAGACTCGCGGCCACACCTTCCTCCTAGCGGTTCCTTCTCCTAACTCCTGTCGTGCAGGACTCTTGCACGCGTTTGCCTGCGCTTTCGCCGGCCGCGCGTCATGGTCGTGCTGCCTCCGCCCTGTGTCGCCGATAACCACGAGGTGAACTCGAGGAGGTCCGCGTGAGCGCAGTGATGGAAGTGACGCAGTCGGCACCGGCGTGGGTCTCAGGCCAGATGCCGCCCGGATACCAGAACCGTCTCGCCGAGATTGAGCGCCTCACCAAAGACCTCGAGACGATGGGTCGTTTTGGCGGACTGCTCTGGCAGACCGGCAGCGCGCTCAACCAGGTGGTGCGCGATGCGTGTGCGGCCCTGAAGCTCGATATCGTCACGCCCGCATCGTCTGACGGGTTCTTTGTCGCCAATCTTGACGCCAGGCGCCGGCTGATTGTCTACGTCTCGTCAGGCGATTCGGCGTTGCAGAAGAAGAGCGCCGAACTCGCGGACGTCTTCAAGATCCTCCATGAGTTCGCGCAAGAGGCCGACCGCGTCGTGCTCGTTGCCAACAGCGATCCGAACGTGACTCCCGACGATCGCGACGCTGCGGCGACACCTGAAGCGCTGACGTTCCTGACGCGACTCGGCGTCAATTTCCTGCCAACGGCGACCCTGTTTGCGCTCTGGAAGCAATCGCTCGACGATGCCGACCGCGTGCGGCGTTATCTCGAACGCCTCTACGAGCAGGATGGTGGCGCTGCCGCGCCGGTGGCGGTTCTTCCCCGATAGCGGTACGGGGTCTCCCCTGCGCCGGAGTGCTGATATCGTAGCGACGATGTCACATCCGATTCTCGGTCTGCACCACGTGACGGCCACGGTCGACCACGCTCAGGACGACATCGATTTCAGCGTCGGCGCGCTCGGCCTGAGACTGGTCAAGAAGACCGTCAATTTCGACAACCATCACGTCTACCACTTCTACTACGGCGACGAGCGTGGCACGCCGGGCACGATCTGGACGACGTTCCCGTACGCGGGACACGGCGTGCCAGTGGGCCGCAAGGGTGCGGGGCAGGTGGTGACCACCTCGTTCTCCGTGCCGGGGGGCTCGCTCGCCTGGTGGCGCGCCAGACTGTCGAAGCATGGCATTGCCGCGACGGATGTGGCCGATCGGTTTGGCGATGCCGTGGTGGCGTGCGCCGATGCCTCGGGGCTCGAATTCGAGTTGATTGCCAACAAGCACGATCATCGCGAGCCGTGGATCGCTGCCGGTGGTGATCGCGACGTGGCGATCCGCGGCCTGCACAGCGTCACCATGCTGGTTCGGTCGGCCGACCGCACGCTCGACCTGATGACGTCGGTGCTCGGGTATCGCGAGATTGAACGGCAGGACAATCGCGTGCGTGTCGCCGTCGGCCATGCCGGACCCGGCCGGACGATCGATATCGTGGTGGATCCGTCAGCACCGATGGCCGCCAACGGAGTAGGCACCGTGCATCATGTGGCGATGGCGATCGACGGCGCTGACGCGCAGCTGGCGCTTCGCCAGCGGCTGATCGACTACGGGTGCCACGTCACCGACGTGCGCGATCGGTGTTACTTCACGTCGATCTACTTCAGGGAACCTGGCGGCGTGCTGTTCGAAGTGGCGACGACGGGGCCGGGATTCGAGATCGACGAGCCGGTCGCGACGCTCGGTACCGCCTTGAAGCTTCCCCCGTGGGAAGAAACCTACCGGTCAACGATTGAGGTCGGTCTGGCGGAGATCGACGTCCCGTGACGCACGCACATCACGGCACGCCCGTCGTGGCCGAGGGGGCCGCGCTCGACGCTGCGCGCGGGGCCGTGGTGATGATTCACGGGCGCGGCGCTGGTCCCGACAACATCCTCGAACTCGTCCCGGTGATCGGACGTCCGTCGTTTGCGTATCTCGCGCCGGCTGCGGCGAACCGCACCTGGTATCCGTCCAGCTTCATGAGACCGTTCGCAGAGAACGAGCCGTTTCTCAGTGCCGCGCTGACGCGGATTGGCGAGGTGCTGAGCGACCTCGCGGCCCGCGGCGTTCCGGCGGAGCGCGTGGTGCTGCTCGGCTTCTCCCAGGGCGCCTGCCTCGCTGGCGAGTACGCGGTGCGTCATCCTCAGCGCTACGGCGGCGTCGTCATGTTGAGTGGGGGATTGATCGGCCCGCCGGGAACGACGTGGCCGACGACGGGCCGGCTGCTGGAGACGCCGGTGTTTCTGGGATGCAGCGATCGCGACGCACACATCCCAAAAGACCGTGTCGACGAGAGTGCCGCCGTCTTCGAGCAGATGGGCGCGGAGGTGACCGAACGCATCTATCCGAACATGGGCCACCTCGTCACCAGCGACGAGATCGTGTTCGTCAGGGCGATGCTCGACCACCTGTAACGCCGCTATGTAAAGAACACACGCTCGACCCGACACGATTCATGGCGCGTTCCCGCGCTCCTCCCTCTAAACCAACGAAAACAATGGTGTTTTGTCGCGCTTGAGGATGGCCTGCCTGTTGCACAGCCGAAGCCCGTGCATTGGGATGTCACGCGTGCCGTTTCTAATCTCATCGCCCGCGCCACGCACCTGCGCCAGCGGCTCGCTGCGCTGAGGCGGGAGCGGCCGGAGCTCATCAAGCGCATCGCGCTCGGCACTGCTGGCGCGGCACTCCTCTCGATCGTCGTGGTCTCCGCCTATCTGGTCTCGCTCAGTCGCGACCTTCCAGACGCCGCGGCGCTCGGCCGGATGGGAGAGATGGACCAGGCGACCGCAGTCTTCGACGCGAACGACCAGCTGGTCTTCACCATCTTCAAGGAGCAGCGCATCGACGTACCGATCGACGCGATCGCCCCGTCAGCGATCGACGCACTCGTATCGATCGAAGATCAGCGCTTCTATCGTCACCACGGTTTCGACTGGATTCGTATGGGCTCGGCCATGCTGGCGAACGTGCGGCACAGGCGCGCCGCGCAGGGGGCGAGCACGATCACGCAGCAGCTGGCGCGCATGAGTTTTCTCACTCCTGACAAGACGGTGCGGCGCAAGCTGCAGGAGTTGATGCTGGCGCGTCGCATCGAGCGGGCGTATTCGAAGCGCGACATTCTTCAGCTGTATCTCAACAAGGCGTACTTCGGCGACGGGCTCTACGGCATCGAAGCCGCCGCGCGCGGATTCTTCGGCAAGACCGCTGGCGAACTGTCGGTGGCCGAAGCGGCACTTCTCGTCGGCCTGGTGAAATCGCCCTCCACCTACGCACCCACGATTCGGCTCGATCGCGCCGTGGCGCGGCGCAACCTGGTGTTACAGGCCATGCGGGAGACCAGGGCTATCGACGACTCCGTGTGGGAGTCCGCGCGATCCGCCGACGTCGTCCTTCGCGATGGACTTCATACCGAGGGCACGACCGGCCTGTATTTCAAGGAACAGGTGCGGCAGGAACTGGTGGAGCGCTTTGGCTGGCAGCGTGTCTATCAAGGTGGCCTGCGCGTCTACGCCACCATTGACGTGGCGCTGCAGGCCTACGCCGAGCAGGCCGTTGCCGAGGGCCTCAAGGGCCTCGACGCCCGTCGCGCGGCGCTGGCGAAGCGGCGGGGACAGCCGATGCCATCAGCCGACGATCCGCTGCAGGCCGCACTGCTGGCCCTCGATCCAGTGACGGGGCACGTGCGCGCCATGGTCGGTGGTCGCAACTTCGACCGCAGCCATTTCAACCGCGCCGTGCAGGCACGGCGACAGCCAGGGTCCGCCTTCAAGCCGTTCGTGTATGCCGCGGCGCTCGAAGCGGGCTTCAGTCCGTCCACCGTGATCCGCAACCTGAATGCGCCCATCGACACGCTCGAAGGCGCATGGACGCCAGACGATGGTCACTCCGGGGAAGAGGAGATGAGTCTGCGCGCTGCGCTTCGAACGTCGAGCAATCGCGCCGCTGTGCGGTTGCTCCAGGACGTGGGTATTCCGAAAACGGTGCAGTACGCGAAGGCGATGGGCGTGGGCAATGTGCCGAGCGTGCCGTCGCTCGCGCTCGGTTCCGGCGAAGTCACGCTGCAGTCGCTGACCGCTGCGTATGCCGGGTTTGCGAACCACGGCGACGTGCCGACGCCGATGCTGATTCGCCGCGTCGATGATCGCGATGGCAACGTCCTGTTCAAGGCACAGGAGCAATCGACGCACGCGATCAGCGACACGACGGCGTATCTGATGTCGAACATGATGGCGGACGTCATCAACGGCGGCACCGGCGCCGGCGTACGCAGCCTCGGCTTCACGTTGCCAGCGGCAGGCAAGACCGGCACGACCAACGACTACCACGACGCCTGGTTCGTCGGCTTTACGCCTTCACTCGTGGCTGGTGTCTGGATCGGCTTCGATCAGCCGAAGACCATTCTGCCCAATGGCTACGCGGCCGACGTCGCCGTGCCCCTCTGGACCGGATTCATGAAGGACGCCACCCGGGGCGCGAAGGCCACCTGGCTTCGTGCGCCGCAGGGGATTGTGACGGCCACGGTCTGCCGACTGTCCGGGCAGCTCGCCAGCGAAGGGTGTCTGCATGCCGATGCGGTGCACGCGGAAGGCGAAGACGCCGCGCGCCGTTCATTGGTCTACACGGAGGTGTTTGCCCGCGGCACAGCGCCGACGTCGTACTGCACGATGCATCCGACCTCCGGCATCTTCGGCGCCATCGCGGCCGTGTTCACGGGCGGAG